>NZ_JBFTPJ010000252.1:0-8943 GCF_056398445.1 Variovorax sp. 01T439_2 | reverse complement strand
GTGTATGCCTATGCCGGATTCCCGCGCAGCCTCAATGCGCTGGGCGAACTGATGAAGGTCGTGGAAGCCCGCAAGCAGCGCGGTGCCCAGGACAAGCAGGGCCAACTGCCCTCGCGCCCCATTCCGAAGGGCGACGCACTGCTGGCGGCCGGCACGGCCAACCAGACGAAGCTCGCCGGAGCGCCGGTCAAGGGCGCATTGTTCGATTTCGCGCCGGCCATCGACGAATACCTGAAGACGCACCTCTTCGGCGATGTGTTCGAGCGCGACAACCTCGACTGGCCGAGCCGCGAGCTGGCGACGGTCGGCATGCTGTCGGCGCTTGCGGGCGCCGAATCCCAGCTTCAGTCGCACATGCGCATCAGCATGAACGTGGGCATCAGTGCCGCCCAGCTCGACCAGCTGGCGCAGGTGCTTGCAGAGCGCGTGGATGCGGAGATGGGCCGCAGGGCTCGCGAGGCGCTGGCGCGCCAGCTGGCCACGCGCGCTGGCAGCTGAAGCGGGACTCGATGCGACCGCACCATTGCCTGCATCAGGCGTCACCGCGGCGGCGCCGCAGCCGGCGGGCGGCTTGGATGCCGAGATTGGTCCGATCGAATTCCGGCCATCGAGCTCCCGCGGCCCTTACTCCGCCTGGATCCCCGCCTCCTTCACCACCCTGCCCCACTTGGCAAGATCGGACTTGATCAGTGCCGCGTATTCCTGTGGCGTGCCGCCCTGTACCTCGATGCCGGCGGCCTCCAGCTTGGTCCGCACGTCGGTCAGCTTAAGCGCCGCGTTGATCTCGGCATTCAGCTTGGCGACGACAGCCTTGGGCGTGCCGGCCGGCGCCAGGAAGCCGCCGTTCGTGTTGGCGTCGTAGCCCTTCAATCCCTGCTCGTCCGCAGTCGGCACGTCGGGCAGCGAGCTTGTCCGCTTGCGCGTCGAGACTGCCACGGCGCGCACATTGCCGGCCTTCACCTGCGGCTGGATGGCACTGATGGTGTCGATGAAGAGCGCGGTGCGCCCGGCCAGCAGGTCCGGGTGCGCGGCGGAAGAACCCTTGTAGGGCACCAGCAGCATCGGTGCGCCGCTGGCCATGCGGAACATCTCGGCCGCCATTTCCTGCGCGCTGCCGCGGCCGGAGGTGGCAACCTTGGCCTCGTCCGGATGGGCCTTCATCCACGCCACCAGCTCCGGCAGCGTCCTGGCCGGAAGCTGCGGGTAGATGGCAAACACCAGTGGAACCTCATGGCTGTAGACGATGGGCTCGAAGCTTTTTTCCGGATCCCAGCCGAGGTTCCTGAACAGGAACTTGTTGATGTTGTGGCTGCCGCCGACGATGCCGATGGTGTAGCCGTCGGGCGCCGACTTGGCGAGCACGTCGGTGCCCAGGTTGTTGGAAGCGCCGGGCCGGTTGTCGACGATCACCGGCTGGCCCATCGACACCGCGAGCTTGTCGCCGACGACGCGGGCAATGGTGTCGATCGCACCGCCCGGCGGCGCGGGCACGACGATCTTGATGGCGCGCGCCGGGTAGGCCGCATCGGCCGATGCGGCGATCGGCATTGCCGCGAGCGACGCCGAGACGGCAAGGATCTTGACCAGGGATGTGAGCTGCATGGATGTCTCCTCTTGGGGGTGGGTCTGTGTCTCTTTCGAAAGGAAAGCCCGGCTCGCCGCGCTCACTCGATCGTGATCTTGCGGCTGCGGATGATCTGGGCGTAGCGGCGCTTGTCGCCGTCGATCAGCCGCGCGAACTCCTGCGGCGATGTGGCGCGCGGCACGCCGCCCAGCCCCACGAAGCGCGCCTTGACCGATTCGTCGGCCAGCACGGCGCGCAGGTCGGCGGCGATCTTCTCCACCACCTCGGGCGGCGTGCCCGCCGGTGCGAGCAGGCCGATCCAGGAGATCGCGTTGAAGCCGGGCGCCACGCTTTCGGCGAGCGTGGGCACTTCGGGAAACGCCGGCACGCGCTTGTCGCCGGTCACGGCCAGCGCACGCAGCTTGCCCGCCTTGATGTGGCCGGAGGCCTCGAGCACGGTCATGAACGACAGCTGCACATGGCCCGCGAGCAGGTCGGCGATGGCCGGCCCGCCGCCGCGGTAGGGCACATGCAGGATGAAGGCACCGGTCTGGTCCTTGAACATCTCGGCCGCCAGGTGCGGTGCGCCGCCGGCGCCCGAGCTGCTGTAGCTCATCTGGCCCGGCCTGGCCTTGGCCAGCGCCACGAATTCGGCCGCCGTCTTCGCCGGAACCGCTGGATTCACCATCATCGCCAGCGGCAGTTCGGCCACCAACGAGACGGGCGCAAAGGCCTTGTCGGCGTCGTAGGGCAGCTTGGGATACAGCAGCGGATTGATCGCCTGCGTCCCGATGTTGCCCAGCAGCAGCGTGTAGCCGTCCGGCCTGGACTTGGCGACGAAGTCGGCGCCGATCTGCCCGGCGGCACCACCCTTGTTCTCCACGATCACAGGCTGGCCCCAGCGCCGGCCCAGCTGCTCGGCGATGACGCGGCCGCCGGTGTCCGTCCCGCCGCCCGGCGGGAACGGCACCACCAGCGTGACGGGGCGCGAAGGAAAAGTCTGCGCGAAGCCCGGCGCCTGGATGGCGCAGAGGGCAAGGGCCAGGGGAATGGCAAGGCGTCGAATGAACAAGGATGTCTCCATTTATAGGTTTGATGCGCGGCCGCTGCGCCGCGAAGGCGGATGGATGCTCAGGTGGTCAGGCTCATGGCCGGGCGCTCGCCGGCCAGGGCCTGGGCAACGCTGGCCAGCACCATCTCGGCCATGGCGGTGCGGGTCTCCCAGGTGGCGCTGGCGCGGTGGGCCTGCAGCGTCGTGCGCTCGGACTGGCGCAGCGCCAGCGGCACGCGCGGCTCGTCGACGAACACATCCAGCCCCGCACCCGCAATGCGGCCGTCGACCAGCGCCTGCGTGAGGTCGGCTTCGTTCACGAGCCGGCCGCGCGCGACGTTGACCAGGAATCCGCGCGGGCCCAGCGCGTCGAGCACGGCCGCGTCGACGATGCCTTCGGCCCGGTCCGCGGCGGCGCACAGCACCAGCGCATCCGATTCGCGCGCCAGGTCCACCAGGCTCGGCATGAAGCTGCAGGCAACGTCGTCCATCGGGCGCAGGTCGGTGTAGCGGATGGGGCAACCGAAGGCAGCCGCCCGCACCGCCACGGCGCGGCCCACCCGCCCCATTCCGACGATGCCGATGCGCATGCCGCTGAAGCGGCGGGCAAGCGGAATGGCGCCGGGCTGGGGGTGGCGCTCCCATTGGCCGTCCCGCACGAAGCGGTCGCCCGCGCACAGGTTGCGGCAGGCCGCGATCAGCAAGCCGATGGCGAGGTCGGCCACGTCTTCGGTGAGCGCGCCCAGCGTTGCGGTGACGGGCAGGCCGCGCTCCCGGCAGTACGCCAGGTCCACGGCGTCGGTGCCCACGCCATTGACGGCCACCACCTTGAGGCTGGGCAGCTGCTCCAGCATGGCGCGCGAAATGCCGGTGTGCCCACCGGTGATCACGGCGTCGATCGATGCACCGTGCTGGCGCAGCCAGCCCTCAGGATCGGGCAGCTCGAAGTGCTTGTGCACGGCGTAGAGCGAGGCGAGCTTGTCGTTGACTGCGGGGATCAGGATCGGATTGAGTTGAAGGACTTGGGGTTTCATATCGCTGTTCGGGAACGCTCTTCACGGAGCCGGGCCTATGCTATGAATAGATTGACATACTGGTCAATCTTGATACATATAATCAATAGAAATTGACTCTCACGACCCGCCCATGGCTTCCTGGATTTCGATGACCGAGGCGTGCAAGCTCCTGGGCGTGCAGCCCCAGACGATCTACGCGTACGTGAGCCGCGGCAAGCTCGAGGTCATGCCCGACCCGGCCGACACGCGGCGCAGGCTCTACCGCACCGAGGACGTGGCCGGCCTGGCCAGGCGCAAGCAGGCCGGCCGCAAGCACGAGACGCTGGCCGCCAACACGCTGTTCGGCTCGGAGCCCAGCATTCCCACGGCCCTCAGCGCGTTCTCGCGCGGGCGGCCGTACTACCGCGGCCGCGATGCCGTGCGCATGGCCCGGACCGCCACGCTCGAAGATGCGGCGCAACTGTTGTGGGGCGCCGAACATGCCGTCGACTTCACCTGCATGGCGTCCCTGCGTTCCGGCAAGCCCGGGCGAGGCGCGGCCTTCGCGGCCTTGGCCAGCCTGGCGGCCGCCGGCCATTCCACCGGGGGCCGCCTGACCCGGGTGCTGCATGCCGAAAGCCAGGACCTGGTGGGCCGGCTGGCCAATGCGTTCGGCGCATCACCGGGCCATGAGCCGCTGCATCTTCGCTTTGCGAAAGGATGGAAGCAGCCCGCCAAGGTGGCCGATCTGCTGCGAACGGCCCTGGTGCTGCTGGCCGATCACGAACTGACCAGCTCGGCCTTTGCCGCGCGCATTGCCGCTTCGACGGGCGCCTCGCTGCCCGCATGCCTGCTTGCGGGATTGACCACGCTCTCCGGCCCCTTGCACGGCGATGCCTCGGGACGCGTGCGCGCGCTGTTCAGCGAGGTGGAACGGCTGGGCGAAGACCAGGTGCTCGCCCACCACCTCTCGAACGGCCTGTCGCTCGCCGGATTCGGCCATCACCTCTACCCCGACGGCGACCCGCGCGCGGCCGCGCTGCTGGCCTTGTTCGAGCCTCCCAAGGTGATTGCGCGCTTCATCGCAAAGGTGACCAAGCTGACCGGCCTGCAGCCCAACATCGACGTTGCGCTGGCCGCCATGGCCGCGCACCATCGGCTGCCTGCCGATGCGGCCTTCGGCCTGTTCGCCACTGCGCGCAGCGTCGGGCTCCTGGCGCACAGCCTGGAGCAGCTGGGCACGGCGCAGGTGATCCGGCCGCGCGGGCGCTATGTGGGGCCGGTGCCCGAGGCGCTTGGCGCGTAGCTGCCCGTACTTTCCGGCCAGGCCGTCAGCACTTCATACCCGTCGGGCGTGACGGCCACCATGTGCTCCCACTGGGCAGACAGCGACCGGTCCCTGGTCACGACGGTCCACCCGTCGGGCAATTGCCTGGTCTCGCGCCTGCCTGCGTTGAGCATCGGCTCGATGGTGAAGACCATCCCCGGCTCCAGCTCGAGGCCTTCCCCGCGCTGCCCGTAGTGCAGCACTTGCGGTTCGTCGTGGTAGATCCGGCCGATGCCGTGTCCGCAGTATTCGCGCACCACGCTGAATTGCTCGCGGTGAGCGACCGACTGGATCGCATGGCCGATATCGCCCAGGGTCGCTCCGGGCCTGACCTGCCGGATGCCGGCCAGCATGGCCTCGTACGTCGTCTCCACCAGGCGCCGAGCCAGCACGCTGGGCGCGCCGACGAAGTACATGCGGCTGGTGTCGCCGAACCAGCCATCCTTGATGACGGCGACATCGATGTTGACGATGTCGCCCTTCTTCAGGATCTTGGCCGGCGACGGAATGCCATGGCAAACCACCTGGTTGACGGAGGTGAGGATGGTTTTGGGATAGCCCTGGTAGCCCACGTTGGCGGGAATGGCGCCCTGCACGTTCACGATGTGGTCGTGGCAGATCCGGTCGAGCGTTTCCGTGCTCACCCCCGGCACCACGTAGGGCTCGACCATCTGCAGCACCTCCGCGGCAAGCCTGCCGGCGCGCCGCGCCATCGCGAGTTCCTCGGCGGACTTGATGGGAACGCCGTGCGCCACTAGTGCTTCCCCGTCGCGGATCCGCGGGGCTTGCCGGGCTGGCTGGTGACGGCCGCGGCAATGTCCAGGCCGCCCGCGAGTTCAGCCTGTATCAGCAGCTGGCAGACTTCCCGGTAGTCCAGTTCCGGATGCATCTCGGTCAGCATGCCGACCCGCATCCAGTGCTCTGCCTGTGCATTGATGGACCTGCTCAGGGCGTTTCCCGCCACCCGCAGGTTCTCATGCATCAGGTCCGAAATCTTCACGATGCCCATCGCTTGCCTTTATATGAAATGTGCGTGGATTGTATATGTTTTGGATGGTCCCGCAATGATCCGGCGGATGAGCCCCGGCAACACCCGCGGGCGGCGCGCCGCTGGCAGAAACCGCGGCTTCATTGGCATTGCCGCGCGGCCTTGCAATTCCTAGACTCGCCCTCTTCGGCCACGCCTGCAGGAGACGCAGCATGTCAAAGCTTCGATTCAGGATCTCGATGTCGCTGGACGGTTTCGTCGCCGGGCCGAACCAGAGCTTGCGGGAGCCGCTGGGCATCGGCGGCGAGCAGTTGCACGAGTGGGTGTTCCCGCTCGAAGCCTGGCGGCGTCCACATGGCCTGGAGGGCGGCGTGGTGAACGAGAGCACGCCGGTGGTGGAGGAAGAGCTTGCCGGCATCGGCGCGACCATCATGGGCCGCAACATGTTCGGCGTCGATGAAATGCAGCTCCACCTGGCGCCGATCCTGCTCGGCGGTGGCGAGCGCCTGTTCGACAATGCCGAGGCGCTGGGCGCCCTCGCGCTGGCGAAAACGGTCACAGCGCCGGATGCGATTCACATGAAATTCAAAAGGCGGCCATGACTGCTCGGCATCTTTCCCTGCCCGCCGTAAAAGGCGGCCTGCTCGCACTGCTTGCCGCCGTTCTCTTTGGCGTCAGCACGCCGCTGGTCCAGCATTTCGGCAAGGGACTGGGTGCCTTCACCACCGCCGCACTGCTGTATGCGGGCGCGGCGGCCGTCGGCTTCGCGTCCCGCCAGCGGGTAGAACGCGAGGCCCGGATGGTGCGCGGCGATCTTCCGCGGCTCCTGTCCATGGCGGCTTTCGGCGCGGTGCTCGGCCCCGTCGCTCTGGCCTGGGGACTGCAGCACACGAGCGGGACCAGCGCATCGCTGATGCTGACGCTGGAAGCGCTGTTCACCGCCCTGCTGGCGCGCCTGCTCTACCAGGAGACGATGGACCGGCGCGTATGGGGTGCCATGCTGCTCCTGCTTGCCGGAGGCATCGCGCTGGTCCTCGACCAGGGACGCAGCGGCAGCACGCAGCTCTGGGGAATGCTGGCCGTGCTCGTCGCGACCGCGGCCTGGGGCATGGACAACACGCTCTCGCGCGCGCTGGCCGAGCGCGATCCGGGGCAGGTGGTGCTGGGCAAGGCCGCCATCGGCGCCACGGCGACGGCCTTGCTGGCGTGGCTGTTCGGCGAGCCGATGCCTGCGTCGAGCGCCGCGCTGGTCCTGCTCGCGGTCGGCGCCAGCGGCTATGGCCTGAGCCTTCGCTTCTACCTGCTCGCGCAGCGCGCCTTCGGGGCGGCGCGGACCGGCTCCGTCTTTGCCTTTGCGCCGTTCATCGGCGCCGCCTTTGCCATTGCGCTGGGCGACCGGAGCGGGACTTGGGTGATGGCGGCGGGCGGGCTTCTGATGATGCTGGGCGTGGCGCTGCACCTGGCGGAGTCGCATGGCCACGAGCACACGCATGAGCGCATGGAGCACGAGCATGCGCACCGCCACGACGACGGCCACCATGACCACACCCACGATGTGCTCCCCGTGGGCTCGCACAGCCATCCGCATGTGCACGAGCCCGCTCGCCACGCGCACGCCCACGTGCCTGACGCCCATCACCAGCACATCCACTGAGCCGGTGCCCGGGCGTGCGCGTCCGGGCGGACCCATTCAGGGCGCCGCGCCTTGCACGCCGGCCCTGGCTTCGAGCGGCCCGCCCGCCGCCTGCCAGCCGTCGATGCCGCCGCGCAGGTAGCGTGCATTCAGGCCTGCCGCGCGCAGCCGCATGGCGGTGCTGCGCCCCACCTCGTGGCCATAGACGCAATACACCACCACGTCGCTGCCGGCCGGCAGTTCGGAGGCCCAGCTGTCGACCGCGGCCGGATCGCGCCAGCGCGCCCCTGGAAGCATCGCGGCGGCCCGCTCGAACACCCCGGCGCGGCGCACGTCGAGCAGCACCGATCCGGCGATCTCGTCCTGCGTGGCGCCGAAAGGCTCGCTGGCCGCATGCACGGCCTGCTGGTAGCGCGCGTAGACCTGCCCCCAATGGATGTTGTCCATGAAGGCATCGACGTACGCGCCCGCCGCGGCGCCATGGTCGAGGTGGTAGGCGTGCTCGTACATGTCCAGCGCAAGGATGGGCGTGGCGCCTGCCAGCGCATGGGTGTGGTCGGCGGCCCATTGGTTGACCAGCGTGCCCTCGCGCGGCTGGAACGCGAGCAGCACCCAGCCCGAGCCGCCGCCGAGCGCCTTGCCCAGGGCCGCGAATTCCTCGCGCCATCGCTCGGCGCTGCCGAAGCTGGCCGCCAGTGCCAGCGCCATGGCGGGTTCCATCGATTGGCCGTCGCCGCCGAGCGACGCGAAGTACAGCTCGTGCAGCAGCATCGAGTTGCTCGCGATCAGTTCCTCCCGCTTGAGGCCGTTGAGCTGAAAGCCCGGCGTGGATGCAAACGGCGTCGCGGCGAGCTGCGCGCGGATGGCGTTGAGGCGCTTCACCGCCCCGCCGTAGTTGTTCTGGTGATGGCTCGCGAGCAGTTTTTCCGACAGGCCGCGCAGCATGGCGGGGTCGAAGGGCAGGGGTTGAATCCGGGCGTCCATGAGTGGCTCCTTCAGCGCAGTTGGGGAAACAGCAAGGTCACCGCCAACCCGATGCCCGCGCAGGCACCGAGCAGCGGCATCACGCCGACCTTGAAGCGGAACAGCGCGGCGGCCGCCGCCAGCGCGATCGCCGCGGAGACCGCATCGAGGCGGCCGCCGAAGCCCTGCGGCCACAGCACGTGGTACGCAAAGAAGAGCGCCAGGTTCAGGATCACGCCCACCACGGCCGCCGTGATGGCCGACAGCGGCGCCGTGAAGCCCAGCTTGCCGTGCGTCGCCTCGATGGCGGGTCCGCCGGCCAGGATGAAGATGAACGACGGCAGGAAGGTGAAGAAGGTGACGACCGTCGCGGCGAGCGCGCCCGCAAGCAGCAGCGAGTCGGGCCCGAGCACCTGCTTCAG
>NZ_JBFTPJ010000251.1:0-8920 GCF_056398445.1 Variovorax sp. 01T439_2 | reverse complement strand
CTCACCGGCCTGTGCGGGCTGGCCTTTGCGCTGATGCTGTCGTGGCTGCTGGCGCGGCGCTGGTTCCGGCCGATCGACGAGCTCACGCAGGCCGCGCAGCACGTGGCGCGCGGGCGGCTGTCCACGCGCGTGGCCGTGCATGGCTCGGACGAGCTTGCGCTGCTTGGCAAGACCTTCAACGACATGGCGCAGCGCCTGGACACGGTGGAGGCCTCGCGCCGCGCGTGGCTGGCCGATGCGGCCCACGAACTGCGCACGCCGCTGGCCGCCATGCGCGCAGAAATAGAGGCGCTGCAGGACGGCGTGCGCAGCTTCGACGAGCGCACCGCGCTGCGGCTGCATCGGCAGGTGATCCGCCTCGGCCAGCTGGTGGACGACCTGCGCAGCAGCATGCGCGAGCCGCAGAACGACCTGCTCGCGACCACCGTGTTCCCGCTCTCGCTGCTGAAGGAAGCGCTCGACCACACGCGCGACCGGTTCGCTGCGCGCGGCATCGCGGTCGACCGCAGCGCCATCGACCGTGTCTCGGCGCGCGCCCAGCCGATGATCGACGGCGACGCGCACCGGCTGCACCAGGTCTTCATGAACCTGCTGGAGAACACGCTCGCCTACACCGACGCCGGCGGCCGGCTGCGCATCGGCGCCACGGTCGACGGGGCGTGGACGGGCAACAGCCTGACCCTGCAGTTCGACGACAGCGCGCCCGGCGTTCCCGAGGCGGAATTGCCGCGCCTGTTTGACCGGCTGTTCCGCGGCGAGTCGTCGCGCAGCCGCGAGCTCGGCGGCTCCGGGCTCGGCCTGTCGATCTGCCGCGCGGCCATCGAGGCCCATGGCGGCACCATCGATGCCCAGGCTTCGGAGCTGGGCGGACTGCGCGTGACCATCACCCTTCCGCTGTCGAGGAGCGCGTCGCCATGACCCGCATCGTCGTCGTCGAGGACGAGCTCGACATCGCATCGGTGGTGCAGGACTACCTGCGCCATGCCGGCTACGAGACCACGCATTTCGCCGATGGCCAGAGCGCGCTCGACCATCTGATCGCGTCGCCGCCCGAACTCACGCTGCTCGACATCATGCTGCCGCGGCTCGACGGCATCGAAGTGCTGCGCCGCGCGCGCGAGCACACCAGCCATCCGATCATCATGCTCACCGCGCGCATCGAGGAGGTCGACCGCCTGCTCGGGCTGGAGCTGGGCGCCGACGACTACGTCTGCAAGCCCTTCTCGCCGCGCGAACTGGTGGCGCGCGTGCGCGCCGTGCTGCGGCGCACCGAGCCGCCCGCGGAGCGCGGCCAGGCGCGCCAGGGCATGTCCGGCCTGGTGCTGGACGATGTGCACTGGCGCGCGTCGCTCGAAGGCACGCCGCTCAATCTCACGCGCCGCGAGTTCGGGCTGCTGCAAGTGCTGTCGCGGCACCCGGGCCGCATCTTCTCGCGCGCCCGCCTGCTCGAGCTGGCCTACGACGACACCATGGACGTGACGGAGCGCGCCATCGACAGCCACGTGAAGAACCTGCGTCGCAAGCTCGGCGCCGTCACGCCCTCGCACGACTGGATCCGCTCGGTCTACGGCGTGGGGTTTGCGTGGGAGGCGCCGGCCCAGGCCTGAGCGTGCGTGGGCGCTCTCCCGTCGTTTGCGATTAGGGGCCGCAGCCCAGCTTCGTTGCTTGAAGGGCCCCTGCCCGCGAACTAGACTGGAATGCGAAGGCACCCGCAGTGCCGGGGGCCAAGGAGTCGGCCATGTACAAGCGCATCCTCGTCCCCACCGATGGCTCTTCGCTCTCCGAGCAGGCGGTTGCCACTGCCATCGACCTGGCGCTGCTGGCGGGTGCCGAACTGGTGAGCGTCACCGTCGCACACATCCAACCCTACGGCTACTTCGAAGGCTCGATGGTGCTGAACCAGCGCGAGATCGAAGCCTCGCAAGAACAGGTGGAGCAGTCCGCGCAGCGCCTGGTCGATGCGGTCAGGAGCGCCGCCATCGCCCGGGGCGTGCGCAGCGCGCAGGCCATCGTCATGAAGTCGAACCAGGTGGCCGAAGCCATCATCGCCACGGCCAAGAACCAGCAGTGCGACCTGATCGTGATGGCCTCGCACGGCCGGCGCAGCCTGGCGCGGCTGCTGATGGGCAGCGAGACGCTGCATGTGCTGACCCACTCGCACATTCCGGTGCTGGTGCTGCGATAGAAGCCTGATCGAAGCGCGCCCGAGGTGAAATTTTTCACGGCCGGGCACCGGCATCGGCCGCTCCTCGTGAACGCGCCGCTCCTGGTGCGACTCACTCCCTGACTGCCATCCGCAGCTCGCGCAGGGCTGCGGAAGGTACAGTGCCCTGCAATGGCCGCATTGCGCAAGGGCCGCTTCAAGGGAGTGAAAATGAAATCATCGATGTTTCCCCGCGCCGTGGGCTGGGGCCTGCTCCTGCTGTCGGCCCTCGCGGCGCTGTGCATCGCGGTCCTGTTGAGCTTCGACTGGAACCGCGCCCGGCCCTGGATCAACCAGCGCGTGAGCGAAGCAACCGGGCGCCCGTTCGCGATCCGCGGCGACCTGGCGCTGCAGTGGTCGAGCCCCGAAGCCGAAACGGGCTGGCGCCGCTGGGTGCCCTGGCCGAGGCTGAGCGCACAGGACATCACGCTGGGCAATGCCGACTGGGGCAAGACCGGCCCGCACCTGGCCGAGATCCGGCAGCTGACGTTCTCGCTGAACCCGCTGCCCCTGCTGAACCACACGATCCGCATTCCCACGCTCGAACTCGCCGGCCCCGTTCTTTCGCTCGAACGCACCGCGGACGGCAAGAACAACTGGACGCTGGCCGCCGGCGGCGGCGCGGAGCCCTCGAGCTGGAAGCTCGACCTGCAGCGGCTGGTGCTGAGCCAGGGCACGGTGAAGCTGGCCGATGCAACGGCAAGGCTCGATCTCAAGGTCGACATCGACAGCCTGCCCGCGGAAAGCGCCGAAGGCTACGGCATCGGCTGGAAGCTCGGCGGCACTTTCCGCCAGACGCCGGTGCAGGGAAGCGGCAAGGCCGGCGCCGTGCTCTCGCTGCAGCAGGACACCAGGCCCTACCCCTTGCAGGCCGGCGTGCAGGTGGGTGCCACGCGCATCGACGTCGCCGGCACGCTGACCAAGCCCGACGCGCTGGCCGCGCTGGACCTGCGGCTCAAGCTGTCGGGCGCGAGCATGGCGCACCTGTATCCCATCACCGGCATCACGCTGCCCAACACGCCGCCGTTCAGCACCGAAGGCCATCTGGTCGGCAAGCTCGACAAGGCCGGCGGGCGCTGGCTGTACGAGAACTTCAAGGGCCGCGTGGGTGCCAGCGACATTGCGGGCACGCTGGAGTACGTCTCGCAGCAGCCGCGGCCGCTGCTGCGCGGCCAGGTGCAGTCCAACCAGCTGCGGCTGGAAGACCTGGCGCCCTTGATCGGCGCCGATTCGAACGCGAGCAAGGCCAAGCGGGGCGCCCCGGCCGTCCAACCGGCGGGCAAGGTGCTGCCGGTGGAGAAGTTCGATACCGCAAGCTGGGGCAGCATCGATGCGGACGTCAAGTTTGCCGGCCGCAAGATCTTCCACGCGAAGGACCTGCCCATCGACAGCCTGGTGGCGGATCTTCACCTGAAGGACAGCGTGCTCTCGCTCACGCCGTTGAGCTTTGGCGTGGCGGGCGGCACCGTGGCCGCCACGGTCAAGCTCGACGGCCGGCAGGACCCGATCCGCGCCAACCTGCAGCTGTCGGCGCGCCGGCTCCGGATCAAGGAACTCTTCCCGACGCTCGACACCCTGCAGGCCAGCCTGGGCGAAGTCGGCGGCGACGCGGCGCTGTCCGCCTCCGGCAACTCCGTCGCGGCCCTGCTGGGCACTTCGAACGGCGAGGTGAAGGCGCTGGTGAGCAAGGGCACGGTGAGCAAGTTCCTGCTCGAGGCCATGGGACTGAACATCGGCAGCGTGGTGGCGACCCAGCTGTTCGGCGACAGGCAGGTCCAGCTGAACTGCCTGGCGAGCGATTTCAAGGTGACGCAGGGCGTCATGCAGACGCGCTCCTTCGTGCTGGACACGGACGAATCGGTCGTCAACGTGAGCGGGCTCATCGATCTTTCCAAGGAACAGCTCGCGCTGGAGATCCAGCCGCGCAACAAGGCGCTGCGCGTTCTTTCGCTGCGCTCGCCGCTGTACGTCCAGGGCACGTTCAAGAACCCCGACGTCGGCGTCGACAAGGGTGCCGTGGCGCTCAAGCTGGGTTCCGCGATTGCGCTGGGTGCGGTGGCGCCCGCCGCCGCGCTGCTGCCGCTCTTGAACATGGGCTCGCAGGAGTTCGCGCAATGCGCGCCGCTGGAGGCGGCCGCGCGTCAGAAGCCGAAGGCTGGCAAGCAGCCCGGGGCACGCTAGCGGCGCCGCGGGCCCGCTGCCCGCGCGGAGCCTGCCTTCTATTTTGAAAGCTTGGCCTGGACCGCACGCTGCGCCAGGCAGGCCTGCGTGGCGCGATGCGTTGCGAGTCCGAAGCAGTGCGCCTCGGCCCGGCGGGCAAGCGCCTCGAGCGATCGGCGTTCCTGCGCCGCCGAAACCTGGAATTCGACCAGCCACTTCATGACCACGGCCATCACGATCAGGAGGCCGACCAGCGCGGCAACCAAGGTTCCGCGCCAGTCCTGGATGCGGAAGATCGACGGTGGGGGCTTGCTCATCGTTGTCGTCCGAGTCGGCAGAGGAGCACTAGCGCGGAAGCTCCGGGAAGAGCCACAGGCTCAAGCCGAGAATGACGCCCGCCCCGAGCGACACGACGGCCGCGGTCACGAACAGCGCCGCGGCAACGATGTTCGGCACCCGCATGGCGATGGCCAGGAAGGAAATGGTCGCCAGGGCATACAGGAACACGGGCAGCAGGGCCAGCCAGGCCGGCCGCCCGGGCGGTGCCGGCGGCTCGTCCGGACTCTGGTCTGCGAGGAACGGACTACGCATGGAATCCCTTGCCGTGGAAGGCGGCGCGCAAATCGGCATCGCTCACGGGGGAAAGGATCATCTGCGAACGCCATCCGCTGACAGCCGACCGCGACAGCGCCTCCCGCGCATGGGGCAGCTCGGTCGGATGCGCCATGAAGAACACGTGAACGCGCTGGCCGAGCGCGCTCCACACGTCGGCAATGAGCGCCACGACCGGCGCTGCATCCGCGTGCAGTCCAAGAAGAATGGCATCGAAGCGCCGGCCTTCGCGGGCGGCGTCGATCAGGCCATGAAGATGCGCGAAGGAGGCGTGGTCGAGGCCGATGGCTTTCAGCGAACTGCCGGTGCACAGGCGTTGCAGGGCGTCGGAGTCCACCAGCGCGATCCGGTTCTGGCGGAGCGTGGGTGCAGATGTCATGGAGGTGGCGGCTTGGTGTTCCCGGCCGGGGTCGGGCCTGCGGTCCGGGAACACCGGGTCAGCAGTTGCCCTTCTTGGCTTGCCCCGGAGGGCAGAAGCCGCCCTTGCCCGGGCCTGGCCCCGGGTCCGCCACAACGCAGGCGCTCAGGAGCAAGGTCATCGCAAACGAGAAGATCACGGTGGCGGCTGTTTTTTTCATGCGGACTCCTTGGTTGAAATTGCCTGGCGCTGCTTCAGATGGCGCCGTGGCCATCAGCGAGGCGACAAGATATGTGAATTACTAACATTTAGACAGGAAATGCTTCACGATCGGCTTTGGTTTACGTGAGAAACCGTAACCAGCCCTCCGTTCTGCCCAGTACTTCACGAATGCGCGAAGCGGACATCCGTCACAGGTGTGCAGATTTAGAAGCACATCTACAGGCCCGGGCGGGAATCCGGCCGCCGCATTCGGTCAAACTCGGGTACGACCCTCCGTGGTTTTCACAAATGTTCTATCGAAAGGAATTCCTGTTTTGAACAAGACCGAACTCATCGCCGCCATTGCAGAAGACACCAACCTCAGCAAGGCCGACGCCGGCCGCGCCTTCGACTCGGCGCTCGAACAACTCTCGCGCGCCCTGGTGCGTGGGGAGACGGTGCAGCTGATCGGCTTTGGCACCTTCAGCGTGGCCGACCGTGCCGAGCGCACCGGCCGCAATCCGTCGACCGGCGAGCAGATCACGATCAAGGCGAGCAAGAGCGCGAAATTCGCGGCCGGCAAGGCGCTGAAGGACGCCATCAACCAGGTCGGCTGACCGTCCCCGGGGGGCGGCGGCTCAGGCCTGTGCGCCCTGCCACCCTCCGCCCAGCGCCTTGTAGAGGTTGACCCTGTTCACGGCCTCCTTGAGCTGCAGCTCGATCAGCTGCTGCTGCTCGGCATAGAGCTCGCGCTGGGCRTCCTGGCTCGCAAAATAGTCTTCCAGGCCACTGCGGAAGCGCGTACGCGCAATGCTCGCCACCTTCTCCAGCACCCCGGCCCAGCTGCTGTTGCCGCTGCTCAGCAGCGTCGACAGCTCCCGGCTCACGCCGCCCGCGAGCGCGGTGAGCGAAATGGTCGGCAGCATCGCGGCCTTGGCCGCGCCCACGCCCGAATTGGCCGCCTCGACGCGCGAATAGGCCGCCAGCAGGTCGGGCCGGCGCTGCAGCAGGCTGGACGGCAGGCCGGCCGCCACCTGCGCAGTGGAGCGCTCCGGCCACGGCCGTGCGCTGCCCGTGTCGGGCGACACCGGCTGGCCGACCAGCACGTTCAGCCACTGGAGATCCTGCGCGACGCGCATGCGGAATTCTTCCTGCTTGACGCGGGCGTTCTGCAGCAGCGACTGCGCGCGGTACACGTCCAGCTGCGCCGCACCGCCCGCCGCCTTGGCGCGCCCGATCATGTCGGCATTGGCGGCCAGGCCGGACTCGTTGGCATTGGCCAGCGCGAGCAGGGCGCGGTCGGCGCGCAGCGTGAGGTAGGCATTCGACACCTCTCCCACCAGGTTCATGTGGGCGGCCGCAAAGTCCTTGTTGCCCGCCTCGGCCAGCGAGCCGGTCTGCTGGGTCGCGCTCTGCTGGCGGCCGAAGAAGTCGAGCTCGTACGAGGTCACGCCGGCCTGGATGTCGAAGCTGTTCGATGTCCGGCCGTCGGTCGGAATGTTGCCCAGCGGGCTGAGCGAGCCCTGCGGGGTGGTCTGCGCCCGCTGCGCATGGCCCGACAGCCCAATCTGCGGAAACAGCGAGGCGCGGCTGCCGGCATACACGGCCCGGGCTTCGCGGGCACGCGCGGCATAGGCGCGCAGGTCGCGGTTCTGCGCGAGGGCGGTGGTGATGAGCCCGCGCAGTTCGTCGTCCTGCACRAAGCTGCGCCAGTCGACGGGCTCCGCGTTCGGCGCCGTCGTGCCGGCCGGCCATTGCGAAGGCACCGCGAGGTCGGGCTGCTTGAGCGGCGGCGTGAGATTGCATCCGCTCACCACCAGCACCACGCAGGTCGCCAGCACCAGCAGCAGCAGCCGCAGGGACAGGCGCACGAAGCCGGCGCCGGGAGATCCGAAGCCCGCGCTCGCCAGCAAGGCCGAGGCCGCCTTCCATGGCCGCACCTGGACCGCGACGTGGCTCGGCGGCACGTTGAACACGTGGCTCACCAATTGCTCGCGCTGGGCCTCGGTGCCGGCAAAGCGCAGCTCGGCGCCCGCGGCACTCCTGGCGGCCAGGCGGGCCGGAAGCCATCCCACCGGGTCGACGTAGACCTCCAGCGGCTGTCCCACGCGCAGGCGCTTCAGCAGGGCCTTGGCTTCCAGCAGCGCGCCATCGGCCGCGATGTTGACGAAGCGCGATTCGCCCTCGCCCGCCGCGGTGCGCACCCGGGTGCGCGCACGCCAGGGGAAGCGCTCTTCCTGCTCCGGCCGCGGCAGGTCGACGCAGGCCATGAGCGCGGCCAGGCACAGCAGCAGTGCGATACCGGTCCACACCAGATTGAGCTCGTCGCCAGGCGTGAGCGCCTCGCCGCTCAGCGCGACCGACGCGCCGCCGAGCTGCAGCGCCAGCAGAAGCCCGCCGAACATCGCGACCAGCTTCCAGTGCACGACGGTCTTGGTGCGGTCCAGCCCCTTGTTCGTCACCTTGAAGGGCCGCCCGAAGGGCCGCAGCATGGCGCTGGCCAGCGTGCTGGTGACGGCCATGGCCGCCACCAGCTGGCTCACCTCGCTGAACACGGGCAGGCAGCGCCGCCCGCTGATCCAGTAGCTGTAGGCCCAGAACATGAGGAGCGGCGGCAGCCCGAAGGAGGCAAAGGCCTGCGGCGTGGCATGGAACACCGAGACCCCGGCATACCAGTAGAGCGCCGGCGCCAGCATGACCATGGCCATGAACGGCTTGCCGAGCCAGTGCAGCAGCCCGTGCAGGAAGTGCATCCGCGCCGAGAAACTGAAGCCCCGGCCGCGCAGCGGGCCGTTGGGCAGCAGCGCGAGCTGCACCGTGCCCAGGCACCAGCGGCTGCGCTGGTTGATGTAGTCGATGATGCTCTCGGCCGACAGGCCGTTCGACAGCCGCTCGCCGAGCCAGCGCGTGATGTGGCCGTGGCGCAGCAGCAGGTAGGTGGTGTGGATGTCCTCGCACACGCTGCCCACCGGAAAGCCGCCCGCGGCGGTGATCAGGTCGCGCCGCACGATGAAGGAGGTGCCCACGCAGAAGGCCGAGTCGGCGGCATCCTTGGCGGGCTGCAGCACGTCGAAGAACACGCGCTGCTCGTCGACCCAGCTGTCGGTGGCGCGCAGGTTGTGCTGGATCGGGTCGGCGTTGTAGTAGAACTGCGGCGTCTGCACCAGCCCGACCTTGCGGTCCGCGAACAGGCCCAGCATGCGGTAGACGATCTGGCGCTGCGGCGCGAAGTCGGCATCGAGCACCAGGATGTAGGGCGCATTGGTCACGCCCGCCGACAGCCGCAGGCCGTTGTTGAGGTTGCCGGCCTTGGCATGGCTGTTGTCGGGCCGGCGCGCGTAGTGCACGCCCTTGCGTTCGCAATACTCGCGCAGCCAGTCGCGACG
>NZ_JBFTPJ010000250.1:0-6622 GCF_056398445.1 Variovorax sp. 01T439_2 | reverse complement strand
TCCTTGAGGGGGGCGGTGTAGCTCATCTCAATCCTGCTTCCAGAAGCAGTCCCAAATTACTTAGTAAACACAACTTGCGTGCGGATCAACCGACGGCCAACAGCTTGACCTTTGACGGCTTCCCACGACTCTCAAGGCAGCCAGAGAAATCCAGCAGAAGACCGATGCACGGAGATACCGAGTCGCACGAAGACGGCAGCTGCTGCGAACGATCAGCAAGGGATGCGGGCGCTGAAAGAAATCAGTGCGCCGATATTCATCAGTCTGCGAAAGACGAAAACTCCGTCAGACGACTCAAGCTCCCTTTTCCTTCTTTTCATGCGCATCGACGAGCTGCGCAAGCAACCTCATGAAAACAACGCGATCTTCCGGCGACAGCGGTTCGATCAGCAGTTCTTGGGAGCGGTGAATGCTTTCTTGCAAGTCATTGATCAGGTTGAGCCCATCCGTGGTGATCACCGAAAGCCTGGATCGACGATCGTCCGGGTTGACGCGGGTTTCGACCAACCCCTTGTCACCGAGACGTTTGAGCACTTCCGCCGTCGTTGTCCTGTCCAGCGAAAGCTCTCGACCGATCGCTTTCTGATCCAGCCAAGGGTTCATCGAAAGCGCCGTCAGCATGCCTACCTGAAGCGGAGTGATGCTTTCGGACTTGCATAGATCGAAAAAGATCGCCTGTCCGATTTGGGTCAGCCTGCGGATGAGGAAACCCGGGCGACGCCACATGACCTGGCGCAACGGATTGAAAGGCTCCAGGACCGGTTGCTTTGCCACATCGGCCGAGCCGACTGTCTTTTTCTGAGCGGGAGAACGCTTTGTCATCATCTCGAGATCGCTGAAGGTGTCAGCCGACGAGTTTATCGACTCCCTTGAGGGTGAATGGAAAACCAAACCGCGCTTCAGGTTGCGCTAGCGCAGGTCGACCTTCAGGTAGTCACCAAGCAAGCGATAAAAATCTTCCTCGTCATCCCACGGGATCATGTGCCCGGCGTTCAAGGCCGTGCATTGCGACAATCCAGGCGCGAGAGTCTCGATCTCAGCAAGGTCTTCCGGCAACATCACCCCTCCTCGGCCCGCCGCCATCAGAAGTCCCGGCGTCTGCAGTTTGGATAGATCGGCGTGGATGTCGTCCTCATGGAAGCCAGCATGCGCCTGGACAACGGCATCCTGGTCGCAGGTATGGAGCCATTCGGCCCTCAGCCGCAATTGTTCATCTGTCCACGTGGGTGCATAGGGGCGAAGCTCCTCGGCCGTGATGCCATTGACGGCCATCTGGATCGACTCGACATACCAAGCCAGAGGGACCGGGTAAGGTCGGCGGCCCGGGCCGGACATGGGCGGATCGACAAGCAGCAGCCTGGCCATGCGTCCGGGATCGCGCGCCGCGGCGCGAATTGCCACGCGGGCGCCCATGGAGTGACCCAGCACCGTCACGGACGACCATTCCAGGACATTCAGCAGGTCCAGCACGTCGGCCGCCATGGCATCAAGGCTCGCGACCATCCCCGGCGCGCTGAAGGACAGACCGCGCCCCCGGAAATCAAGGACATGGACGTCGAAGTGCCGAGCCAATCGCTCGGCGACGAAGCCCCAGGTGATTGCAGGACTCGTGATTCCCGGCAGCAGGAGCAGTCGAGGGCCCTGCCCGCCGTAGCGCAAGAGGTGCAGCCGCACCCCGTTCGCACGCACGTGATAGCCATGAAGAAACGAACTCATTGAGACTCCGAAAAATATTCACTCGCCCGTATGCAGGGATCCTGCGTCGCGTTGGAAGCTGCGGTGAAAGAACCATCCAACCGCTCGCGTGGGTTGCTCTTCGCACCTGGAGCGAGCCATGTCAGGGCTGCGGCGGTTTTCCAAACCAGCCACGGATGCGACTCCAGAGCACGCTCCACATCATCCCGGCGACGGAAACCGTGGGTTGTGGTTCATTGGACGCAACCGTTTGCCCGCCCAACCTTCGCGTGATCTGTTTTCCGAAGTCCGCGACCATGCGGCGCACGAAATCCTTCACGAGTCCGGAGCGCGAGAATTGCGCGAGTGGACCCTGGAGGGCGTAGATCATGTCCACGTGCACACGCGTGCTGCCGGCCGTCAGTGCTTCCAGGCGATAGGTGATGTCTCCCTGGGTGCGCGACTTGCTCAGGCTGTCCTGGCCCGCACCGCGCAAGACCGCGCGCCTGGCAGCGTCGTCACGCTCCAGCCGCGCCGCACCGGCGAAGGCCGCCGACATCGGACCGAACTTGATCGCGATGGTGCCCTTGACCCTCTCTCCCTCGTGCGAATCGATGGTCGCACCGGGCAAGCAGGATGCAACCGCAGGCAGGTCGCCCATGAACTCCCACACCTGATCGGCCGGATAGGGCACATCGAAATGCACTTCGATCGCGTTGCCCTTGGCCTTGGCCTTGGCCATCGCGACGGGATCGACCTCCGCCATTTCCGCGGCAGCCACCGGATCCGCCATGGGCGGCTTGGCGGTCGAACGCGCGGGCGGCTGCGCCTGGCTCGGCGTCGTGACCGGGCCCAGTGCCATGGTTCGCGGCAGGCTCAGCGTCTGCCGCAGCTTTTCGACTTGCGCGTCGGGGGTGTCGCGCTGCTGTTGCAGCACATCCAGGATGGCGTCCACGATGCCCTGGTATCCGGTGCAACGGCACAGGTTCCCGGACAGCTCGAGGCGCACGCGCGCCTCGTCGGCGTGGGGCAGGCGCAGCACGATGTCGCGCGCCGTGGTGAGCATTCCGGGTGTGCAGAACCCACACTGCAGTGCGTGACGGCGCGTGAACGCCGGACGCAGCTTCTGCATCACTGCATCATCGTCGTAGCCCTCGATGGTGGTGACCTCCTGGCCCTCGCATGCCACGGCGAAAGTGATGCACGATCGCGTCGGTTGCCCGTTGACGAGCACCGTGCATGCGCCGCAGACGCCATGCTCGCAGCCAAGGTGGGTTCCTGTCAGGCGCAGTTCGTCCCGCAGGAAGTCACCAAGATGCATCCGTGGTTCCGCCTGCCGGCTGAAGCCGCGGCCATTGACCTGAATAGAGATGGGGTTCAAGTCTTCTTACTCCGCTAGCTCGTGGTTGGAAAAAACGCCCGACTGCTCGAGGGCGCGCTCGACGCAGGCCGTGAAGAGCTTTCGGTCGATGCCGTCGCGATCAGGAAGCGCGAGGCCGACGGCCGCGCTCACCTTGTCACGCCCTGCGGCCTGCGCACCCTTGCTGGCAACTTCCGCCGCGAATTCGTTCAACAGGATCGGTGGCCCGTCTGCGGCCCCCAGAACCACGCATGCTCGCTTGCGCGAGACATCGAAATAAACCGCTGCACTCGCTTCGGCAAATTCGCCAGGCTTGCGACAGACCTTGTGATACCCCCAGCGCGTGCTCGGCGTCTCGGATGGCACATGAACGGCCACGATCAACTCGTCAGCCTCGAGCACCGTCGTATAGGCGCCGAGCATGAGGCCGTCCGCCTCGATCGTGCGTTCGCCGCGCGGCGACCTGAGCACGATGCGGGCACCAAGTGCAGCGAGCGTCACCACCCAGTCCGCAGCCGGATCCGCATGCGCCAGGCTGCCTCCGACAGTGCCGCGGCTTCGGATCGCCCGGTAGGCGATGCCTCCCGCGACCTGACGCATGGGATGCGCCGCCAGCGGCGGGTACACACCATCTTCGATCTCGGCATGCGTGACGGCAGCGCCGATCTCGACCCACTCGCCCTTGCGACTGACGGCGCGCAGCACTGCGATATGAGCGACGTCGACCACTTGCGCCGGTCGCGCCAGTCTCAAGTTGAGCATGGGACCGAGGGACTGGCTTCCGCTCATCGCCTTGGCCGTGCCGCCACCCTTGGCCAGCACCTCGATCGCCTCATCCACGTCAAAGACCCGCGTGTATGCAAATTTCGCCGCCTTCATTTGACGAGCTCCTGTTGCAGCTCCGCCCTTTCGAGGGCCTTGAGCAAGCGACGCGGTGTCAGAGGCGTCATCAGCACCTCGGCCGCACCCGTGCCTCGCAACGCGTCGTTCACGGCGTTGAAGATCACCGCCGGCGGCGCGATCGCGCCCCCCTCCCCCACGCCCTTGGCGCCGAATTCGGTGTGAGGCGAAGGTGTCTCGAAGTGCTCGATGCGGATGCGCGGCACTTCCGTGGCGCCAGGCAAGATGTAGTCGGCCAGTGTGGAAGCCAGGGGCTGGCCTTGGTCGTCGTATGGGCTTTCTTCATACATCGCGGTGCCGATGCCCTGCGCGATGCCCCCGATGGTCTGCCCCTCCACGATCATCGGATTGACCATGGTGCCGCAATCCTCGACGACGACGTAGTCGAGGATCTCGACCTCGCCCGTCTGCGTGTCGACAGCGACCACCACGGCATGGGTGGCATAGGTAAAGGTACCTGTGTCGACCTTGGGCTTGTACGCACGCGAAACCTCCAGTCCACCGAGATGAACGTTCTCAGGCAGGTCCTGTGGCGTGAGGTACCACGCACCGCCCACTGCGGACAGGGGAATCGACTTTTCCCCGGCGACAGCAAACCCCTCGACCAAAGCGACGGTCTGCGGGTCCACCTCCATGAGATAGCCGGCGATCGACTGGATGCGAGGCAACAGTTCCTTGCACGCCGTCGAGATGGCGCCTCCGGACATGACGGTGGCCCGAGAGGCGTAGGTCCCTGAGGAGAAGGGTGTGAGCGCAGTGTCGCCATGCACCACCCGGATCCGGGAAACAGGGATCCCAAGTACATCATTGGCGATCTGCGCAAAGCTGGTCTCCATGCCTTGGCCGTGCGAATGCACGCCGACGCGCACTTCCAGCCCGCCATCCGCGGTCATCCTGACGACCGCCTGATCGAAACCAGGCACCACCGGCAACCCCCAGTTGGCGAACACGGTCGTGCCGTGCGCAGACTGCTCCGTGTAGGTTGCCGTGCCGAACCCGATCCGACGTCTGTCCGGCTCTCCCCGGGCTTGCCGCTCACGGACTGTAGCGAGTCCGATCATCTCCACGGCGCGACGCAGGCTCGCGGGAAAGTCGCCGCTGTCGAAGTGCTTGTTGGCTACGTTGACATAAGGCATGGCGGCGGCCGGGACGAGATTGTCCATGCGAACCTCCCATGGTTCTCGGCCCACTTCACGCGCCACGGCGTCCATGAGGAGTTCGATCGCAAAACAGACGCCGGTGCGCGCCACGCCGCGGTAAGCCATGAAGCCCGGCTTGTTGGTCGCGACACACAGGGTCTCGCAGCGATAGCCACGGAAGGTATAGGGGCCCGGCAGGTTGCCGATCGCCTGCCCAGGTTCCAGACCGACGAAGAAGGGATAGTAGGAATAAGCGCCGCCGTCGATGGTGATGACGGCGTCCAAAGCGAGGAGCTTTCCCGTGCGGTCCGCGTAGGCAGTGAGCTGGTAATGATGCTGCCGCGTGTTGGCGCCGACGATCAGGTGCTCACGTCGATCCTCAAGATAGCGAAACGGGGTCCGGTACGTCTTGGCCAGCCAGGCAACGCACAGATCTTCAGGGTACAGCTGCCCCTTGTAGCCAAAGGCGCCTCCCACGTCAGGAGACACCACGCGTACCGCCTCCTCGTTCATCGAGAGGTGCTGGGCGATACCGACGCGCAGCAGGTGCGGGACCTGTGTCGCACTGACGACCACCAGTTGATCGGCCTGGAAGTCCCAGTAGGCCAGTACCGATTTGCCCTCCAGCGGCACGATGCACTGACGCGACAGCTCGACGGTGCGGCTGACCTTCACTTCCGCCTTCGCGGCAAGTTCGTCGAAGTCGCGATTGGCCCGGAGCGTGAGAAAGACATTGTCTTTCCACCCAGGATGAAGGAAGTCTCCCGTCGCCGCAAGAGAAGACTCGGCGCCGTGGTAGACGGGCAGCTCGTCATAGGAGACCTGCACCTCTTCGAGCAGGTCTTCCGCCACTGCACGCGTTGGCGCAACAGCCATGGCGACCGCCTCTCCCACGTGCCGGACCTTGCCCGAAGCCAACGGCGGCAAGGCCGAGTACTGGTATGTGGGTAGCGAAGAAGGGGAACCGATGTCCGCTGCATCCAGCATCATCTCGCGCAGGAACACCTTCCCCGCAAGCGCTTCCGGAATCTCGACACCCGTGATGGTGGCGTGCGCCAGAGGGCTGCGCAGGAACGCGACCTCCTGCAGACCCGGCAGCACGAAGTCGCCCACGAAGTTGCCTTTGCCCACCATGTGGCGCGCATCCTCCTTGCGAGGCACCCGGGCTCCGATGCCCTCGCGCTTGAGCACTCTCGCCGGAATGTCTGCTTGGTTCATGCGTTTCCTTTTGCTTGACTCATTTTTTCCGGGCGCCGCACAGGATGTGCGGCACGGCGGTCCTGACCAGGCACCTCCCAGGCCACATCGGCGCGTGCTTGCCCACACGATCGGCACTCATCAAGAAGATGTTCACCGGCAGCTTTCCACCATTTGCATCGCGGTGTCAGCAGGCCATTCACGATCTTCTTCCATTTTATGACAGTACACATGCAAAAGTATAGACGCGCGATGCGTGCGTGTGAAGGCGGCGTTTCTTGATGAAAACCCTGACACGGAAAACTCACTGATTCGGTGCACATCAAGAGGTGCACATCAAGAGTGTAAACGC
>NZ_JBFTPJ010000249.1:0-6628 GCF_056398445.1 Variovorax sp. 01T439_2 | reverse complement strand
GCCGGCAAGACGACGCTGCTGCACCTGATGGCCTGCGCGCTCGCGCCCGCGGCCGGCAGCATCGAGCTCGATGGCCGCGATCCGTGGCGGCTGCCCCGGCGCGAACTGCAGCGCCTGCGCGGCCGGCTGTTCCTGGCGCCCCAGGTGCCGCCGCTGCCGCCGCGCCAGCGCGTGGTGACCGCGGTGCTGGCCGGCCGGCTGCCGCGCATCGGGCTGTGGCAGGCGCTGCGCAGCCTGTTCTATCCGACCGGCATCGCGCAGGCCGACGCCGCGCTCGCGCGCTTCGACATGGCGGACAAGCTCTTCGCGCGCGTGGACCGGCTGTCCGGCGGCGAGCGGCAGCGCGTGGGGCTGGCGCGCGGCCTGCTGTCCGAAGCGCAGCTGGTACTGGTCGACGAGCCCTTGTCGGCACTCGACCCGGCCCGCGCCGGGCAGGCGCTGGACACCCTCACGCAATGGGCGCGCGACAGCGGGGCGACGCTGGTGGCCACCCTGCACGACGTGCCGCTCGCGCTGCAGCACTTTCCGCGCATCATCGGCCTGCGCGACGGATTGCTGGCTTTCGACCTGCCGACCGCGCAGGTGACGCCGGCCCTCTTGCGCGAGCTGTATGCGCAGGAGCCGGCGCAGGCCGGCGTCCTCGACGAGGGGCCGGCCGAAGCGGCTCCCGTCGTGATGCATTGCCGCTGAGCATGGCCGCCGTCCCGTCACGCACAACACCGGCCGAGCGCGACCCCGCCTGGGCGCACCGCGTGTTCTGGCTGCTGGCCGCGGCCGTGGTGCTGTGGCCCATGCTCGTGCTGACCGAATTCAAGCCGTGGCTGCTGCTGGCGCCCGGCGGCATGGAGCCGGCACTGCAATTTCTGGCCGGCTTCGTGCCGCCGCGCATGGACGCGGAGTTCCTGGCGCTGGTGGCGCGGGAAACCTGGCGCACGGTGGCCATTGCCACGGCCGGGCTCACGCTGGCCATGGTGCTGGCGGTTCCGCTCACGCTGCTGTCGGTGCGCTCGCTCTCCATCTCCGGCCTGGCCGGCCGCATGGCGGCGCTGCCGGCGGTGCTGCGCTTTTCGGTGCGCGGCCTGCTCATCGTGCTGCGCAGCGTGCCGGAACTCATCTGGGCGCTGGTGTTCGTGCGCGTGGTCGGCCTGGGCGTCACGGCCGGCGTGCTGGCTATCGCGCTCACCTATGCCGGCATGCTGGGCAAGGTCTACGGCGAGATTTTGGAAAGCGGCGATGCCCATCCGACCGAGACGCTGCTGCGCAACGGCGCCGGCCGCATCCAGGCCTTCTTCTACGGCCTGCTGCCGCAGAACGCGGCCGAGCTCACCAGCTACACCGTCTACCGCTGGGAGTGCGCCATCCGCTCGTCCGCCGTGCTCGGCTTCGTGGGCGCGGGCGGGCTCGGCCAGCAGATGGATTCGTCGATGAAGATGTTCAACGGCGCCGAGGTCAGCACCATGCTGCTGGTGTTCGTGCTGCTGGTCGCGGCCACCGACCGGCTGAGCGCGTGGCTGCGGCGCGCCTTGGCCTGAGAGCCTCCTCGCCATGCCCAAGACCGAACCGCAACCATCCGCCGCCAACGAGGTCTACCGGCTGCCGCCGCCGCTGTTCGATGCGCGCTGCCGCGCCTGCTGGATGGTCGCTGCCTTGGCGGCGCTGGTGGTCGCGAGCTTCTGGTCGCTCGACCTGCAGTGGGCGCGCTTCTTCTCGATCGATTCGCTGGCCCGCATGGGCCGCTTCRCCGGCGAGCTCGCCAAGCCGGCCCTTGGTGCGGCCTTCCTGCAGAAGCTGCTGCCGGCCGCGCTCGAGACGCTGGCGATGTCGGTGGTCGGCACCTTGCTGGCCGTGGTGGCCGGCCTGCTGCTCGCGCTGCCCGCGAGCAAGCTGCACGCCGGCGACCCGGCGCGCTGGCGCGGCCCCACGCGGCTGCTGCTCAATGCCCTGCGCAGCGTGCCGGAACTCATGTGGGCCGCGCTGCTGCTGATAGCGGCCGGCCTCGGGCCTTTCGCGGGCACGCTGGCGCTGGCGGTGCACACCTCCGGCGTGCTGGGCCGCCTGTTCGCCGAAAGCATCGAGAACGCGGCCCAGGGCCCCGCCTTTGCGCTGCGCGTGCGCGGCGTGCCGGAAGGGCGGGTGTTCCTCTATGCGACGCTGCCGCAGGTGCTGCCGCAACTGATGAGCTATGCGCTCTACCGGTGGGAGAACAACATCCGCGCCGCGGCCGTGCTGGGCGTGGTCGGCGCCGGCGGACTGGGCCAGATGCTGGCCTTCCACCTGGGCCTGTTCCAGATGCGCGAGACCAGCGCGGTGCTGCTCGCGATGATCGTGCTGGTCGCGCTGGTGGATGCTGCGAGCTACATCGCGCGGCGCCTGATGGGGCGGTGAACCTCGCCCGGGCGGCCGCTGCATGAGAAACTACAGCTGAAGGCCATCTGTATGAACGAAAGCGCCAAGCTGTTGAATTTGAAAGAAAAAGTCGTTTCCGTCGCGCCCATGATGGATAAATCGGAAACCTGAGGAAAATCAACTACTTAGGGGCGTCCGTGTGCAGTGCGTGTGCACCAGTATTGGCAAATTGGAAGCCAACGCCCTAAGTGCCGGAGCCGTGAAGAACTGAGATGCTCATGGGTGGCGGTCCCTCTACGCACCGGCAGCCCGTAGTGAGTGAAGACCTGCACCAGGTGCGGCTGCACGCTGTCGATGCTCACACCTGGGCAGGCCCTCAGCGCGAGATTGAAGCGCGAATGGTCGTCCAGTATGTTCAGCGGATAGCAGCGTGCTGCAGCCATGCCGAAGTCGCCCTTGAAGTCGATCTGCCACAAGGCATTGGGCTGGGTGAAAGCACGCCGCTGGTGATGACGCTGATCGCCCCGATCAAAGCCGATGGCACGAAGCGTCGTTCACGAACTCGCCAAGGGGGTGATGCACGCAGCCGCGACAGCGCTGCGCCAGCGCGGTCCCGACTTCCAGGCAGCGGCAACTCATCTCGAGCAGGCGTCGACGCACTGGATTCGCCACACTGCCGGAAGCCATCTGAGCGAGAAACTCGACCTAAAAGTGGTCCGCGACAACCTGGGTCACGCCAACATCAGCATGACCAGCATCTACTGGCACACCGAAGACGATGCCCGTCACGATGCGACGACGGCAGGGCACCGAGTTGGCTGGCGCACGCCGTAAGTCAGTACCGGGGCGGCGGTTTGTTGTCTGGGGCGACGTGCTTTGTCCCCCAGTCGTTGTCATTTCTAGGCATCTACAATCCGGCCATGCGCGTCGGCCACCGCTTCAGAAAACTTATCTCATGGATCGCCTGCTTGGCGGTCCTGATGGGTTCCGTCGCGCCAGTGCTGTCGTACGCATTCCAGCCGTCGCAAGGCGGCGCGGGCTGGGTCGAGGTCTGCACGGCCCTGGGTCAACAGCTGGTGCATGTCGATGGCGCAGCAGCCGAACCGTCGAATAGCAAGCAGGCCGACGATCACGCGCGGGCGCACTGCCCCTATTGCTCGTCGCATGCGGTGCAACTGGGCCTGCCGCCCGCATCCTCGCCTGTACTGTTCGTGCCGACCTTGCACTATGGCCTGCCCGCACTCTTTCGCGCAGCACCGCGCACCTTGTTTGCGTGGTCGACTGCACAGCCCCGCGCGCCTCCGCGCATCTCCTGAAGTCCAAAGCCTTCCGCTGCCGGCGTTGACGCCTGCCAGCGGATCTTTTGCATTTCGCCGGACCGACGTGTTCGGCTTCAGGAGTTTCCATGTCCTACGTCGAGCGTGCGTTGCGCGCTTTGATGCATTTGAATGTCGGAGCGACCCTCGGCCTGGCCGCTTGGTTGCTGTGGGCCAACTGGCGTGTGGCGCTGGAGAGCGCCCAGAGAACAGACAGCGCCGTGCACCGTACAGGCTCCGCCGATGCGGCGTGCCAGTGCCTGTTCCTGAAACCCGTTCTGACCACCACGCAGCAGCGTGATGTCGAGCGCGTGGCACAGGCCGGCAATTCGGCCGTGGCTGCGCCATGAACCTCCTCTCTGACGACGCCTTCTATTGGCGTGAAGTCGATGCGGCCTTGCGCCCGTGGGTCGGCGTCGCGGTGCTGTTCGGCGCTGCTTGCGCGGCGGCACTCACGTTGACCGGCGCTGCCGCCCCGCAGTGCAACCCCGCTTGCGGCGCCTACGTTTTCCACCCCATCGCGCAGAGACATACCCCATGAGAAGCATCTTCCGCCTCCAACCACTGGCCGCCGCACTGTGCACAGCCGGCCTGAGCTTCGGTGCTGGCCCCGCGCTCGCGCAGAGCAGCGCGCAGCAGAGCCTGCCCCCGGTCACCGTCAGCGCCGACCGAGACAGCTACCAGGCCCCCGAGAGCGCGACCGCGACGCGCACCGACACCCCCTCGCTGCAGAACCCGCAAAGCACGCAGACCGTGCCGCTCTCGGTCATTCAGGACCAGAGTGCCTTGACCCTGGGCGACGCCCTGCGCAACGTGGCCGGCGTGCAGTTCGACTTCGGCTTCAACGGCTCGGCGCAGCCGCTGGCCATCCTGCGCGGCTTTCCGAGTGCCTCGATGACGGCCATGGGTCCGATGTCCGGCAGCTCCAGCTACTACATCGACGGAAGCAAGGTCACCGGCGTACCGATCAACATGGCCAACGTCCAGTCGGTCGAAGTGATCAAGGGTCCGTCGAGCGTGCTGTACGGCCGCGCCGAACCGGGCGGTCTCATCAACGTGGTGACCAAGCCGATCAGCAGCGTGCCGGCGTTCAGCTTCGAGCAGACGGTCGGCCAGTACGGGCTGTCGCGCACCGGCATCGAGGCCTCGGGGCCGGTCAATGCGGACGGCACCGTGCGAGCGCGCGTGGCCGCCTCGTACTACAACGCGGACTCCATTCGCGACTACGTGACCGACAAGCTCGGTGCCTTCACCGGCAGCCTGGCCTGGGTGCCGGATGCGCGCACCAGCGTGACCGCAACCATCGACTACAGCACCCAGCGCTACCGCACCGACTACGGCGTGCCCGCCGTGGGCGACAGGCCGGCCAACCTGCCGTGGTCACGGCAGTTCAACGATTCGCCCACGCTGTCGGGCACCAAGACCACCAGCTTCAAGATCGAGGGCTCGCACCAGCTGTCGGACACCTGGCAGGTCAAGGGCAAGGTGCTGAGCGTGCGCGGCGACACCTCCGAGATGGACGTGACGCCCTACCGCGTCGACCTGGGCGCCGGCATGTCGCCGGGCGACACCTGCTCGGGCTCGGGCAACCCGATGTGCCGGTACTACTACTACGCGCGGCCCAAGGGCAAATACAAGCTTGACCAGTTCAACGTCGACCTCATCGGCAAGTTCGACACCGGCGGCGTCAAGCACACGGTGCTCATCGGCTTCGACACCTACAACGGCCGCAAGAGCGGCACCGCGTACTTCCAGCAACTGTCCGCGGTGGACATCTACAACCCACTGCTCGGTGCAACGCCGAGGCTGGACACCGCGATGTCCTCGCCCCTGGACATTCGCGACCAGAACCGCTGGACCAGCGTGTACCTGCAGGACCAGTTGGCCTTCGGCAACGGCGTGTTCCTGACCGGTGCGTTGCGCCACGACCGCACCAGCGCCGTGTACGCCAGCGATGCGACCACGCCGCCGAACAAGGCCTCGTTCACCACGCCGCGCCTGGGCGCCGTGTGGCAGTTCGCGCCCAACCAGGCGGTGTATGCGCAGTACCAGGACGCCGTTTCGGCCAACAACGGCCGCGACGCCGTGACCCAGGCGGCGCTGAAGGCGGAAAAGGCCAGCCAGATCGAGATCGGCCACAAGATCGAACTCTTCGACGGCAAGCTCAGCTCGACGGTGGCGCTCTACCAGCTCGTCAAGCGCAACCGCGCCGGGTCGGTGCCCATCGACACGGCGCCGTTCTACAACACCGTCACCATCGGCAAGGCGCGCTCGCGCGGCCTGGAGTGGGACGTGTCGGGCGAGATCACCAAGCGGCTCTCGCTGATCGGCTCCTACGCCTACACCGACACCAAAGTCACCGAAGACCCAACCTACGAGGGCAAGCAACTCGCGAACGTCGCGCGCCACACGACCAGCCTCTGGGCACGCTATGCCTTCGACAGCCAGTGGAGCGGCGGAGCGGGTGTGTTCGCGCAGAGCCGGCGCCAGGGCGATGTGGGCAACACCTTCCAGTTGCCGGGCTATGCGCGTGTCGACGCGATGCTGGCCTACCGCTTCGCGTTGGGCAGCGCCAAGGCGGCGCTGCAATTCAACATCGACAACCTCTTCGGCAAGAAGTACTACACGGGCAGCCATCAGTTCGTCTCGGACTGGATCAAGCTGGGCACGCCGCGCACCGCCAGGCTGACGCTGCGGCTGGACTACTGAAGAGGAACGGCATGACCATCGAACGCAGATCATTCCTTCGCACCGCCGCGGCCGCCCTGGCCGCTTCCCCCTGGCTGGCCGGCGCGGCCGAAGACAAGGCCTCGCCGGTGACTGCCTCGCACGACATGAGCGCCATGCCCGCGCACTGGACCGGCAAGGAGCAGATCGGCATGCTGCTCTAACCGGGGTTCACCGCGCTGGATTTCGTGGGTCCGCAATACATGTTCGCGGGACTCGTGGGCGCGACGGTGCACCAC
>NZ_JBFTPJ010000248.1:0-12328 GCF_056398445.1 Variovorax sp. 01T439_2 | reverse complement strand
CGCATAGCCGGTCGCGACGATGTTCGCGGCCAGCGTGTCGCCGAGGAACTCCTCGGCCAGGCTCTGCGCGTCGAAGGTTTCGACCTGTGCCTCGCCCGCGACGAAGCGCATCTTCTCGAGCAGCAGGTCCACGTGCAGCTCGGCATCGGGGTTGCGCAGCGACTCGGCCACCGGAATCTCGTGGATGTTCGCGAGCACACGCGTGCGCCCGTGCCGCACGGTCTGCAGCGCGTCGGCCGAGGCACCCACCACCACGTCGCACGCCAGGATGGCGTCGGCCTGCTGCGTGTCGATGCGCACCTGGTTCAGCCGCTCGGGTGCATCGGCCAGCCGCACGAAGCTCAGCACCGAGCCGCCCTTCTGCGCGAAACCCATGAAGTCGAGCACGCTGGCCGACTTGCCCTCCAGGTGCGCGGCCATCGCGATGACCGCGCCCACCGTCACCACGCCAGTGCCGCCCACGCCGGTCACGAGCAGGTCGTAGGGGCCGGTCCATGCGTGCGGCGCGGGGTGCGCGAGCGCGCCCACGCGGTGCAGGAAGGCATCGCGCCCGACCGCCAGCGCCCCGCTCTTGCGCCGCAGCTTGCCGCCGGCGACGCCCACGAAGCTCGGGCAGAAGCCCTTGGCGCAGGAATAGTCCTTGTTGCAGCTGGTCTGGTCGATCTTGCGCTTGCGGCCCATCGGGGTTTCGTGCGGGAGCACGGCCACGCAGTTGCTCTGCACGGTGCAGTCGCCGCAGCCTTCACACACGGCCTCGTTGATGTAGAGGCGCTTGGGCGGGTCGGCCAGCTCGCCCTTCTTGCGACGGCGGCGCTTCTCAGCGGCGCAGGTCTGTTCGTAGATCAGCACGGTCACGCCGGTCATTTCGCGCAGGCGGCGCTGCACCTCGTCGAGCGCTGCGCGGTCATGGAATTCGGTGCCGTGCGGAAAGCGGTTCTTGATGGCGCCGTACTTGCCGATGGCATCGCTCACGACCACCACCTTGGTGACGCCTTCCGACTCCACCTGCCGCGCGATCGCATCCACGCTGATGACCCCGTCGACCGGCTGGCCGCCGGTCATCGCGACCGCGTCGTTGAACAGGATCTTGTAGGTGAGCGTCGCCTTGGCCGCGACGGCCTGGCGGATCGCCAGGTAGCCCGAGTGGTAGTAGGTGCCGTCGCCGAGGTTCTGGAACACATGTTGCGTCTTCGTGAACATCGCGTGCGAGATCCAGTCGACGCCCTCGCCGCCCATCTGGATGAGGCCGGCTGTGCTGCGGTCCATCCAGTTGGCCATGAAGTGGCAGCCGATGCCCGCGCGCGCCGTCGATCCTTCGGGCACCTTGGTGCTGGTGTTGTGCGGGCAGYCGGCGCAGAAGTACGGCAGGCGTTTGACCGCATCGCTCGCATTGCCCAGCAGCTCGGGCGGCGTGAAGTCGCGCACATGCTGCAGATGGTCGCCCAGGTCGCGGTTGTCGGGAAAGTGCGCGGCCAGCCAGTGCGCGACCAGCTCGATGAGGCGCGAGGGGCGCAGCTCACGAGCACCGGGCGCGCGTCGGCGGGGGCGTTGTAGAAGATGTCGCGCAGCTGCGTCTCGACCACCGCCCCCTTCTCTTCCACGACGAGGATCTCGTCGAGCCCGCGCGCGAAGTCCTTCAGGCGCGTCTGCTCGACCGGAAAACTCAGCCCCACCTTGTAGAGCCGCACGCCGGCGCGCGCGAGCTGCGCGGGCGAGAGTTCCAGGCGCCGCAGCACCTCCATCAGGTCGTGGTGCGCCTTGCCGCAGGTGACGATGCCCACCCTGGCGTGCGGGCTCACGATGACGTGGCGGTCGATGCTGTTGCGCCGCGCGAACGCGGCCACGGCCGCGAGCTTGTCCTCCAGCCGCGACTCGATGCGCAGCGACGGCAGGTCGGGCCAGCGGTAGTGCAGGCCGTCCGCCGGCGGGCGGTGGCCGGTGGCGGCGCGCACGGCATCGGCGTCTTCCCAGGCGGACACGCGCGCGTTCACCGCACCGAGATCCACCGTGCCGGCGCTCTCGACGATCTCGGACAACGCCGCCATGCCGACCCACGCGCCCGAATAGCGTGACAGCTCGTAGCCATACAGGCCGAACTCCAGGTACTCGGCCACGCTCGCGGGCTGCATCACCGGCATGCGCCATGCCATGAAGGCATGGTCGCTCTGGTGCGGCATCGACGACGACACGCAGCCGTGGTCGTCGCCCGCCACCACCAGTACGCCGCCGTGCGGCGACGAGCCGTAGGCATTGCCGTGCTTGAGCGCGTCGCCCGCGCGGTCCACGCCCGGCCCCTTGCCGTACCACATCGCATAGACGCCGTCGACCGTGCGCTCGGGGTCGGACTCCACACGCTGCGTGCCGAGCACCTGCGTGGCCGCGAGCTCCTCGTTCACCGCGGGCACGAAGCGGATGCCGGCCTCCTTGAAGCGGTCGCCGGCCTTCCAAATGGCCTGGTCGACCATGCCCAGCGGTGAGCCGCGGTAGCCGCTGACGAAGCCCTGCGTGTGCAGGCCGCGCGCCGCGTCGCGCTGTTTCTGCATCGCCAGGATGCGGATCAGCGCCTGCGTGCCGGTGATGAAGACGGCGCCGGCATCGGCCCAGAGGTTGTCGGAAAGCTGGTAGCCGGGCCGCTGGAGTGAGGTCGTCTTGTGGGGGGCGTTCATGCCCGGAATTGTTCTGCCGCACCCCGAGTAAGTGTTTCTTCAATACACTCGCGCAGACCCTTGTTTGAAGAAGAATCCTCTCGGGAACCGCGATGAACGTTGATCCTGTTTCTCTTGACGAGCATTGCCTCAAGATCCTTTCTGCGCTGCAGCATGACGGGCGGCAAACCGTGCAGCAGATTTCCGAGGCCGTCGGGCTCTCGCCCACGCCCTGCTGGAAGCGCATCAAGGAGATGGAGGCCGCCGGCGTGATCCGCGGCTACACCACGCGTGTCGACCCCGAATTGGTGGGCCTGCACGTCTCGGCCGTGGCCGAGGTGAACCTCGACCGCCACAGCGAGGYGATGGTGCAGCGCTTCGAGGAGGTGGTGGCCGCGAGCCCGCAGATCATCCGATGCGTGTCGGCCACCGGGCCCGCGGACTACATCCTCCACGTGACCGTGCCGGACATGAAGCATTACGAGCGCTTTCTGCACGAGGTGCTCTTCAGCCTGCCGGGCGTGACGCACGTGCGCTCGAGCATCGTGCTGCGCGAGATCAAGTCGGAGGTAGCGCTGCCGCTGGGCCACCTGCTCGGCGCGAAGGCGGGACCGGGGGCTTCGCGGCGCTAGGCGGCGTGCTCGGCCGGCAAGCGCAACGCCGTTGCGCATCGGCTCATCACGGGCTTTGGCAGCGGAGCATCTGAACTCGCGCCTGCACAAGACCGCCAGTCGCCCACCCGGCCCGCGCATTCCTACGGTGTCGACGCCCAAGCTGCAGGGCCCCTGACGCTCGCCCTCCTCTCCTCAGAAGGCCGGCGCATGGACCGGAACATCCCAGAAAAGCGCACGACCCGGACATGCAGGCGGCGAACGCGCTGCTTGCACAGGCGCTGTCGGCCTGCGCAACTAGCACATTGCGCAGTGGCGACAACCGTTCGATTCTTCAACGATGCATGGGCCCGCCTTCCGCCGAGGAGCCTTCCATGCGCACGCTGTTGATCGACAACTACGACTCGTTCACCTACAACCTCTACCAGTACCTGGCGGCCTGCAACGGCGAGGCCCCGATCGTGCTGCGCAACAACGAGATGCACTGGGACGAGGTCGAGCGCATGCACTTCGACAACATCGTGATCTCGCCGGGCCCCGGACGTCCGCAGCGGCGCGCCGACCTCGGCATCTCGGCGGACGCACTGCAGCGTTCGCGCAAACCCGTGCTCGGTGTGTGCCTGGGCCACCAGGCCATCGCCCACCATTGCGGCGCCCGTGTCGACCTGGCGGTGCGCCCGATGCACGGACGCCTGGACCGCATCTCGCACGCGCAGCGCGATCTCTTCGCCGGCATCCCGGACCGCTTCGAGGCGGTGCGCTACCACTCGCTCGCAGTCACGCAGCTGCCCTCATCCCTGGAGCCGCTCGCCTGGACGTCCGACGGCACATTGATGGGACTGCGTCACGTCTCCCTGCCCTGGTGGGGGGTGCAGTTCCATCCGGAGTCGATCTGCACCGAATTCGGCGCACGGCTGCTGCGCAACTTCAGGGACCTGACGCTGGAGTGGCTCGCACAGACGCCCCGGCGCGAGGCACGGGATCGCTTCGGACCCGCGCTGCGTTTCGAAGGCCCGCAGGCGTTGTCGCTGCACGCGGAGTGCATCGACACCGCAGCCGATGCCGAGGCCGTGTTCATGCGCACGTTCGCACAGCGCGACTGCGTTTTCTGGCTGGACAGCAGCCTCGCCGAGCCCGGGCGGGCGCGCTTTTCCTTCATGGGCGACGCGAGCGGCCCGCGTGCCCAGGTGCTGAACTACCGCACCGCCCCGCGCGAACTGATGGTGCGCCGGGGCGACGTCGTCCAGGTGCGCGACGAGAGCATCTTCGACTACCTGCGCGACCACCTGCCGGGCCAGCCGCCTGCGGGTCCCCCGCTCCCCTTCGACTTCGCGTGCGGCTTCGTGGGCTACTTCGGCTATGAGCTCAAGCGGGAGCTGGACGGCACGCATGCCCACGACGCAGACACCCCGGACGCGATGTGGATCCTCGCCGATCGCTTCCTCGCCTTCGATCACGCCGAGCAACAGGTCTGGATCGTCTGCTTGGATGAGGCCGTGCCGTCCAATGAGAATCGCCGCTGGATGCAGACCATGCGCGCGCGGCTGGCAGGCGCACCGGCGACCGCGCCGGACGACAGCGCGGCCGCGGCCCGCGATCTGCAACCATTGGCCTGGCGGATCGACCTCGCGATCTACCGGGAGCTGATCCTGCGCTGCCAGCACGAGATCCTGCAGGGCGAGACCTACGAGGTCTGCCTCACGAACCAACTGGTCGGCGAAGGGCGCGTCCATCCGCTGGAGATCTACCGGATCCTGCGCAGGCACAACCCTGCCCCCTATGCGGCCTACCTGCGCATCGGCGGCTATGCCGTGCTGTGCGCCTCGCCCGAACTCTTCCTGCACATCTCCAGCGCCGGCGATGTGGAATCGAAGCCCATCAAGGGCACCGCGGCGCGCGGCGCGACGCCGGCCGAGGACCAGGCGATCGCGGACGCCATGGTCGCCGACGAGAAGACCCGCGCGGAGAACCTGATGATCGTCGACTTGCTGCGCAACGACCTCAACCGGGTCTGCGAGATCGACAGCGTTCACGTGCCGAGCCTGTTCGCGGTCGAGACCTATGCCACCGTGCACCAGCTGGTCAGCACGATCCGGGGGCGGCTGCGCGCGGACCTCGGAGCGGTCGACTGCATCCGCGCCGCGTTCCCCGGCGGCTCCATGACGGGTGCGCCGAAGGTGCGCACGATGAAGATCTTGGACGAACTCGAGGCGGCGGCCCGCGGCATCTACTCGGGCAGCATCGGCTACCTATCGCTCAACGGCGCAGCGCAGCTCAACATCGTGATCCGCACCCTGGTGTCGGCCAACGGCCGCGTCTCCATCGGCGCCGGAGGCGCCATCGTCGCCATGTCCGATCCGGACGCCGAGGTCGAGGAGATCGTTCTGAAGGCGCAGGCGCTGTGGGACGTCCTCAGGCGTTGCGGCGCACCGCTCGGTCCGCGGCCGGGGATGGCGCCGGATGCCAGTGCCGCGGGCGATCCCGGTGTTCCGGGGCCCCTCGAGCCGCCGTCCGCGCCCGAGATTCCGCAAAGCCCTTCTACGCGGTCACCACCTGCGTCCGGCAATGGCTAGCGCAGCGGCCAACCGCCGCGGAATCCTGCTCATGCTGGTGGCCATGGGCTGCTACGTGCTCAACGATGTCTTCGTGAAGCTGACAGCGCAGAGCCTCCCGCCCTGCCAGGTCCTGGCCGTGCGCGGCGCCTTCGCCACCCTCTTTGTCCTGGCCCTCGCCCGCGGGACGCGCGCTGGCTGGCGCACGGCATTGCGGCCGATCGTCGGCGTGCGATGCGGGCTCGAGATCACGACCGCCCTCAGCTCCGTCGTCGCCCTGTCGCTCGCGCCGCTCGCCACGGTCAGCACGCTCATGATGACCGCGCCGCTGATGATTGCCGCCACTGCAATGGCGCTGCGATGGGAGCCTTGGCACGGAGGCCGGCTGCTCGCCACCGTGGCGGGATTCGCCGGCGTCCTGCTGGTGATCCAGCCGTCTGCGCGGTCCGAGGTCCCTGCGGCCGGCCTCGCCTGCGCATTGCTATGTGCCGCTTCGCTGGCCGCGCGCGACCTGGTGACGCGGCGCATTCCCGCCACGGTCCCGTCGTCGGTCATCGCCGTGGCGACCACGCTCGCCGTATGTCTGGCAGGCCTGCTGCTGGGGCTCGTGGAACGCTGGGCGCCGCTCACGCGCCACGAGCTCGGCATGCTCGCGGCAGCGGCGGGTTGTGCGGCACTGGGCAACTACGCGCTCATCGTGGCCTGCCGCGGCGTCGATCTCTCGGTCGTCACGCCCTTTCGCTACAGCCTGATCCTCTGGGCGTTGCTGTTGGGATACGCGATCTGGGGCGACATGCCGCGCCTCGAAGCCGCCGCCGGCGTGGTCCTGATTGTCGCGGCCGGTGCCTTCACCATCCGGGCGGCGCGCCGTCCGTGAGTGAACCGCCTCGGCTCTCGCCTGCGGCGCGACGGCCCCGACAACCGATCTGCCCCACGACAGCAGTCTGCGAGGGCGACCGCCCCAAAAAAACGAAGGCCGCCAACCGCCGGCCCTATCAACTCTGACAGTGTCCCCGGTGTGTGTCATCAGGCTGTAATGCGGCCTCATTCAACGAGGTGACCTCATGGAGATCATTGCGGGAACGATCGATACTTTCTCGGCGGACGTGCTGTTCGACATGGCACGCTACCGGCACGAGATTTTCGTCGAGAAACTGGGCTGGAAGCTCCATACGCGCGGCCGGCTGGAACTCGACGAATTCGACCGGAAGGACACTGTCTATCTGATCGCACGCAATCCGGACGGCGAGATCATCGGCACGAGCCGCCTGTTGCCCACGCACCGGCCCTATCTTCTGGCCAGCCTCTTCCCGCAGCTGCTCGGCGACACGCCGGCCCCGTGCTCGCCCGATATCTGGGAACTGTCGCGATTCGCCGCCGGCGACGGCACGCGGCTCGGGATCGGCGGGGATCCGCATGGATGGTCGCTCGCGCTGGACATGCTGAGCGCCGCGATGCGGACTGTCGCCAAGGAGGGCGGACGACGGCTCATCAGCGCCTCGCCCCTGGGCATCGAGCGCATCCTGCGCCGCACGGGCCTGTCCGCGCACCGCGCGGCACCACCAGTGCGGGTCGACGGCCAGCTTCTGTTCGCCTGCCTCATCGACGTGGACAAAAGCTGGTGTCCGCGCCAGGCCCGCCATGCCGACGGGCTCGGCCGAGTCGCCCGCCGACCTGCGGGCGAAGGGGCCGCTGCCACCCGTTCAGTTCAGGAGTCCGAGACGTGAAGCCGACGCCGCCGCCGAGCTCTTGGTGGCGGCACCCAATCTCGCCATTGCGTTCCTCAGATGGAAATCGACCGTGGGCTTCGAGATGCAGAGGATGGCCGCGATTTCGTCGCTCGTCTTGCCGTCGCCCGTCCAGCGCAGCACCTCCACCTGCCGCTTCGTCAGCGGTTCGATCCCCGCGAGCGGGCCGCCCAGGAGCCGGCAGAACGCGCGGTGGGCCTTATTCACCAGCCCCTGGAACAGGAGGTCCTTGGCGCGCATCTCCGCAGCCGTCAGCGGTTCGCTCGAGCGGGCAAGCGACAGCATCCCGACCCGTGCGTCGGGCTCGAAGACCGATTGCGCCCAGCCGACGCGCAGGCCGAAGGAGCGCGCTTCGTCCCACATCTGCGGCGCGTCCCGGAAGACTTCGTTGCTCCAGATCACGGGCGTCCCGCTGTGCACGCCGTGGGCGACCGTGGGATCCACCTGGAGATATCCGGCACTGATGTAGCGGCGGCTCCATCGCTCATCGTAGGTGCTGAACATCAAAGTCTTCGGCCGGGTGAAGGGCACACCTGGGATGGCTCGCTGGCCTCGTCCAACCGACCGAGAACGTCTTGGGTCCACTCGTTCATAGGTGCACTTCCTGCGTCGTCGGCGCCCCCACCTTATTCGCGGACGCGGTCGACATTGCCGCGGCGCAGCCCGGCAGGCGGCCAAGCCGCCTGCACCGACCCGTGCTGCGCCTGCCCGCGGCGTGCGCGTGGCGGTCGTTCAGCGCGTGATGGAGGCACGGGGGCGACAGTCTAGGAGCGCCTCGCGGGGCCCGGAGGCAAAATTCACCACCATTTCTGCCAATTTCGCGAGCCTGCCGTCGCGCACTGGCGCGGTGCGGCCCAGGGTCGGGAGATTGCGGATCGATCCCCCTACGTTGGCTTCTCACGATGCACAAGGTCTGGCTCCTGCTGCTTCCCGGCTTCCTTCTTCTCGACGTCATCCGCATGCTCGAGGTCTTCAAAGCCGCCAATGCCTCCTTGCGCCGGACGCGCAACAACAAGCTCGCCGGCTACGATGTTCGGCTGGCCTCCGCCGCAGGCGGCCAAACCCTGAGTTCAAGCGGTGTGGCACTGTCGACGGGTGCCTTGCCGCACCGGCTGGCCGGGCGGGCGAGCACGCTCTTCATCACCGGCGAACCTGTTCCGGGCGCGGTCGGGGCGACAGGCGTGCAGCGCCTGCGCGAATGGCTCTCCAGGAACCGGCGGCGTCTGAGCCGCTGCGCCGTGCTGGGCGCCGAGGCATTGCTGCCGCCTGTGCCGGAGGCCCGCGTCGTGCGGCGACAGGGGCGCACCGCACCGCCGGCGCTGCGCTGTGGCGGGCAGGGACCGGACCTGTTCGCGGCCGGCATGAGAACGCGCAGCTGGCGCGTGATCGACCCGGGCCAGGGCGCCGATCTGGCGCTGTCCTGGATCGAGGAGGACCGGGGCGCCGCGTTCGTGGAGACGCTTGCGTTGCGCATGCCCGGACCACGCGGCCGTCGCTGCGGCATGTCACGCCGTCGCCGCTTGCCGCTCGAGGCGCCCGCGCCCGACGCGCGCATCGGCGTGCTGCACCAGTGGATCGCGGCACATCTGCAGGAGAAGCTCAGCGTCGCCCGATTGGCACAGGAGGTTCACATGTCCACGCGCTCCTTCGCGCGTTTCTACGAACGCGCGACGGGTCTCTCGCCCGGGCGTGGCGTTCAGCAGATCCGCCTCGGCGCCGCCCGTCGCCTGCTCGAGACGAGCACACGCCCCCTCAAAGCCATCGCCGCGCAGTGCGGCTACGGATCCCAGGAGGTGATGCGAAGAGCCTTCGTTCGCGACCTGCAGATGACGCCGCGCGAATACCGGCGCCGCCACGCGGCGATGAAAGCTGCCGGCGCGGCCTAGCAGGACCCTGTCCCATCACCGGGTGTCGAGCCGCGCTGGCCAGCGCCGGCGTTGCTATTCCTCCGTGGCCCAGCACACCAGCCGCAGCTCCGCCAGCGGCAGCAGGGCGCGCGTGCCGTCGCCGAAGCGGACCTCGCCAACGTTGCCGTCCTTCGCCTTGATGCGCAAGGACCCGCGCCGTCCACCATGCTCGACCACCAGCACCGTGCGGCCGCCGCTGATGACCCTCGGAATCCCGTTTCCGGGCGGCGCCGCCGCCGAGCCGCCGGCGGGCCCGAGCGATTGCGGGCGACTCCTGGTCCGGCCACGTCCGTTCGGGCCGCCCCGCGCGATCAGTTCCTGGAGTTCCTGCGGGCGCTCTCGCGCGACGGCCACCAACTGGTAGAGCACCCGCACATCCGCGCCGAGCCGCCCTTCCTCCACCGCTTCGCGCAACTGCGGGGGTGCCTCGTTGAGCCGCGCGGCCTCGGTGATGAAGGAACGCGGCTTGCCCAGCCGGCGCGCGATCTCGGCGCGCGAATGGCCTTCTCCTTCCCGCTCCGCGATGAAGACGGCCAGATCGAATGGCGACATGTCCTCGCGGTGCAGGTTCTCCGCTGCCTGCGCGAAGGGATCGACCCGCGCGTCCACGAACGCCGGAACGCAGGACAGGCCGGCCCGGCGCGCCGCGCGCACCCTGCGCTCGCCGCGGTTGACGATGTACCGGTCCGCGTGCTCGGGATGGCAGCGCAGGGACACCGGCTCCAGCACGCCATGCTCGCGGATCGATTCGGCGAGTTCCTCGATGCGTTCGCCCCGCATGCGGCGGCGCGGCTGGTCGGGGTCGAAGTCGATGCGTTCGAGCGCCACCTGCGTCGGTGCGCCCGGGCCCGCAGGGGCGGCTTCGCCCGTGAGCAGATCGGCCGCCCTGAACTGCGACAACGCACTCAGGTCCAGGCCGTCGGGCGCCTTCATGCCTGCGTATCCGCCGGCATCGGCGCGTCCGAGCCCTCGATGCGTTGCTGCAGCAACTCGAACACCCGCATCACCYCGAGGCTCGCCTCGCGTGCCGCGCTCTTGGGCAGCCGCCACACGGGCACTCCCGCGGCCAGCGCCTCGGGAATGGCCGAACGGGTCGAGATCCGCGCCGGTATCACGAACTCCCGGAAGTTCAAGGCCAGGTCCTGCATCGCGGCTTTCTGCCGCAGCGAATGCGGATTGAACCGGTTCAGCACGATGGCCGCCATCCGCAGTTGCGGGTTGTAGCGCCGCCTGACCCCGAAGACGGTCCGGAGCATGTCGGCGACGCCGTCGATGCTGTACTCCTCCAGCTCGATCGGACACGCCACCGCATGGCCGGCAATCAGCGCCGCGCTCATGCGCAAGCCCAGCGCCGGGGGCGTGTCGATCACGACCGCGTCGAAATCCTGCGCCAGGCGCCTCACATTCCCGCGGAACAAAGGAATCACGAGGTCCGCCCTCGCGAGTTCGACGTCGGCCAGCCTTCTGCTGCCCGCCGCCAGCGCAATGGTCCGCTCACGCGGCGGGGCGATCGGACCCAGATCCGGACCGAACAGTTCCACCGCTTCGGCGATTGCCGAGGACTGATTCAGTGATTTCGAGCTGTTCGCCTGCGCGTCCAGATCGATCACGCACACCGACCGGCGTCGCACATCGGCCAGCCAGCATGCGTACAGCACCGCCAGCGTGGACTTGCCGACGCCGCCCTTCTGGTTGCCGAAGATGACCACGTTGCCCATGACTTGCTCCTCAGGCTTCGGCGCGGGACGCGCGTCCATCACACCCGAGCGGCGCACCTTCGGGGGCAGCCGCTGCAACTTGCAACAGCGGCTCGTCCCCCCCACAGCGGCGGAGCCGCCTCACTGGCCCACGAGCAAACCGCCCTGCCGCGTCGCCCACGAAATATCGCCGCCTCGCGCTTTGCGACACCACTGTCAAAAACAATAGTCGACACACGCACGGGCAGAGGCGGACATTGCGCTCCATGCAAGCAAACGACACTCAACGCTGGCATGCGACCGATGAAGGCCGACGCTCAGCCTGGCTTTCCATGCTCATGTTCGCCGGCTTGATGGCACACGCGTGCCCCTTGTGGGCACAAGCGCGGTCCAGCGCATCGCAGGGCCTCGGACCACAGCCGCAGGCGGCGCGCGACAACGACCGCATCGAGATCCTTCGCGAGGAGCTCAGGAAGTCGGAAGCGCAATTGGAAGGTCTCTTGCGCCGCAAGGCCGAGCGGCTCGCAGCATCCGACCTGAAGGCAGCGACCGAGGCCGAGGAACAGCGCGACCGCACGCTCGGCGACATCGCGGCCCTCCGGCGGGAGATCGCTTCGGCCACTCATGCCGCTGCCCAGGCTACGGCGGTCAGGCCCATGGCCGTTCAGGCCGCCAAGCACCCTTCCGCCGCTGGCAAGCGCGTGGTGCCGGCACCGTGGTGGGACGTCTACGGCAGCGGCCGGCGCATTGAATCGCCTGCTTCACTTTCTCTTGCGTCTCCACCTGTGCAAGCGCCCGCGGAATCAGCCCCCAAGCCCAACGGAGTAACGCCATGACCGCATGCTCGATCCACATCCGGCCCGCAACGGCAGCCGGCATCCATGTCAGATGGATCGGATGGCTGCTCATCGCCTGGCTCATCGCCGCCGCCCCCACCGAGGTCGCCTGGGCGGGGAGCCCGTTCGCGACCGGTGCGAACGCGACCCAGCAGCAACTCGTCGCCATCCTGACGCCGCTGGCCGCCGTCGCCGTGATGGTCTCCRGCGCCATGGCCTGGTTCGGGCGTCTGAGCTGGTGGTGGATGGTCGCGGTCGTGATCGGCACCGTGCTGGTCTTCGGCGGCCCGCAGATCGTGTCCTGGATCCGGGGCCTGTTCGGGGTCTGAAGG
>NZ_JBFTPJ010000247.1:0-6640 GCF_056398445.1 Variovorax sp. 01T439_2 | reverse complement strand
GGCCACTGGCGAGGCGACAGGCGTGATCATTTACGAGAAGATGGACATCGGCTTCTTCAGGAATTGGTTACCGGAATCCGCCGAGGCCTTCGCCGCCAATTTGCGAGCCTCGCTGTCCGACAGTTGTGGCAAATCGTTGGGCGCAACGACCGGCCTGGTTAGCTCGTATGCGCCTCCCACCATTGAAGTCAAGCAGAATGCGACTAGCCGGTTGTGCTCGTCCTTGGACGTACCGTGCGGCCTACCTCAGACGACCTGCACCGGGGGCTCCTCAGGGTCGCTGCCCTCGTGCGATTTCAGTGGATGTCATGGCGGCTCTCTTCCCGAGTTGCCCGTTTGCACCACGGTCCAACCCATGTGCCGGGCTGAGCAGAAGCAAGACCTCTACAGTGGCACAGGGCAGGCGCTTTACCAGCTCGAGGTCTTCCATACGGGCGAAGCGCCGAATCAGAAGATCGACGTGAAGTACCGGATGACGTCCAATAATTTCGAAACGTCGCAAGGCGACCTATTCAATCTACTGGATGCGATCGGCTTGAAGCGACCGCTCTTCGATATTCTGGCGCCGAAGGTTGAGGCGGGCATCAACGACTATCTGAATTCGAAGCTCAATGTGCTGAGCGAGGGTGCCGTGTCCATCAACGTCCCGACGCCTGACTACATCTATCTGCCTCAGGTGCGGGAGGTCAAATGGGGCGCCCCGACGCCCGTCCCGCAGGGAGCGGCGCCCTTTTCCATACAGGTCGCCCGGGACATGAAATTGCCGCGGCTGCTGGCCTGCGCCGTGGCCAAGTGTTTTCGCGATGCGAAGGCCTCGGGTGCTTCAGTCAACTCGTGCTCGCTGGACTAGCGCCCTCTGGGACGCGCGGTTAGCGAACCCAGCTCAGCGAGTACTGCTCGCACGCAGGCGCTTGGCGATCAAGCGGGTGGCCGCGTCGGTAGAGCCTTTCGCCCGCCGCCAACCGTGCTCTCGGTCCTCATGTAGCCTCTGGCGGTGGCCAGACTGGCCTCACCCGACATGGAAACAACGCGTGCGAGCTCGGACGAACACAAGTCCTGCGTCGGACGGATGAACTTCCGCTTTTCATATGCGCTTGCTCCGCAAAGGGCACGAACCCGAAGAACGGGTTCTTGCTTGAAGTGACTGCTTGGCGCCAGTCACAGGACATCCAGGTTCTTGCGCTGAATGATCGGTCCTGACTCGATCTGAGTCGTTGGCCGTGGTGTCATGAAGGACGGTTTTCGCCGCAAAGCCGCCTCCCATCGCAGACGCGCAGCCGGCTGGACCGTGCAGAATCCTCAGCAGAGCTCAGCAGACCATCGTCCCGGCGAGCCATTGCGCGATCCCGCTTCGCACTTTGGCCGAGAACTAATGGATGCCCTCGTCGCCGCAACGCCTTCGCGGCCGCTCGAGAACGATGACCCGCCTCCAGGCACCAGCGCACTGCGACATACTGCTTGGACGGCCGCTCCACGGCGGACCGGAGGTGCCGTGCCATCTAATCACCTGACAGAGTCATTCTCATGCGGCCGTTTTCAGCTCAGCCAGTGGAGAACTCGCCCTGGTAGCCAGCACGTCCAGATAGTCCGCCCACCGCTGGAGCATGACGATGCGCTGCTTGAGGTACTGCGTACGGTTGTAGGCACGCCCATTCGCGTCCTTGACGGCATGCGCCAACTGGGCCTCGATCACCAAGGGGTCGATCTCCAGTACTTCCGCCAATAGGGTCCGGGCTGTCGCCCTGAACCCATGAACCGTCTGCGCGGTCGGGCCGTACCCCAGGGTCAGAAGCGCTGCACGCAGAGTGTTGTCCGAGATCGGCCGTTCATGACTACGCTCGCCCGGAAAGACCAGCGTACTGTGGCCCGTAATGGGATGCAGCTTGCGCAGCAACTCCACAGCCTGCCTGGGCAAAGGCACCAAGTGCGGATCACCATGTTGCTTGCCATCGATGCGCCGCTTCATCCGCGCAGCGGGCACGGTCCAGAGCGCCCCGTCGAGATCGATCTCCGCCCAGGCCGCCGCTCGCAGTTCGTTCGGGCGTTGGAAAAGCATGGGAGCCAGTTGCAATGCCGTACGCACGATGGGACCGCCTTGGTAGCCCCGAATGACGCGTATCAGCGTTCCCAGTTTGGCCGGATCGGTGATCGCCGCGAAGTGCCGCTTCTTGTGGGGCGTGAGTGCCCCCTTGAGATCCGCCGTGATATCGCGCGGCGCCCGCGCAGTCGCCACCGCGTAGCGCCACACCGCGCGTGCCGTCATCAGGACGCGGCCGGCCACGTCGAGAGCGCCACGCTCCTCGACACGGCGTAGGGCCGCCAACAACTCGATGGCCTCGATTTCGCTGATGCGACGAGCAGCGAAGTACGGAAACAGGTCCTTTTCCAGGTTGCGCTTCTCGCGCGTGGCGTAGTGGCCGCTCCAGCGCTCATGGTGCTTGTCGAACCACTCTAGCGCCGTCTCTCGAAAGGTATCGCCGGTGTTCACGGTCGCCTTGAGCTTGACGACCTGGCGCGCCTGTATGGGATTGATTCCGGAAGCCTTCTGGGCTTTGGCAGCGTCACGGGCTTTTCGCGCCGCCGCAAGGCTCACGTCGGGATAGGAGCCCAAGGCGAATTTCTTCTCGACTCCCTCGATCCTGAACTTCCAGAACCATCGGCGAGAACCCGAGGTTGAGACTTCCAGATAGAGGCCACCTGCGTCGGCGTAGCGTGCCTGCTTGCGATCAGGCGGACAGGAGGCGTTGCGGCATGCGGCATCGGTCAACGGCATGGGGTACATCCAGGGTGGGGGTACAAAACCGCCATCCTGGGGGGTTCAGGTGGTTTGTACCCCCTTCTGTACCCCCACTTGGGGCTGGCAGTCACCGGATTTCAGTGTATGCCTCCGGACAAGATTTGCCCAGTTCCCCAATGAAAAAGGGCGTCCGGAGGATGATTCCGGACGCCCTTGGACGTTTTGTTGGTCGGTGTGAAAGGATTCGAACCTTCGACCCCTTGCACCCCATGCAAGTGCGCTACCAGGCTGCGCCACACACCGAAGCTCTCAATTATAGCCGGCTGAATTCACCGTCCGACGGTCAGCAGCTCACGAATTTCAAAAAGCTCGCGGCGCAGGTGCAGCAACTGCGACGGATCGACCGTGCGAGGCGCGGCCTTGGGCTCGGCCTCGGGGCCGGTCTTGTCTTCTTCCTGGTGGATGGCCGCGTCGAATTCTTCCTGGTCGATCTCGACGGCCTCCATGCCCTCGAGCGGCACCACGCCAGCCTTGCGCCGGTCGCGTTCGCCCTGCACGAGTTCTTGCAGTTTGTTGCGCGCGCCGCTGATGGTGAAGCCCTGGTCGTAGAGCAGGTCGCGGATGCGGCGGATCATGAGCACCTCGTGGTGCTGGTAGTAGCGCCGGTTGCCGCGCCGCTTCATGGGCCGCAGTTGCGTGAACTCCTGCTCCCAATAGCGCAGCACGTGCGGCTTGACGCCGCAAAGCTCGCCCACCTCACCAATGGTGAAGTAGCGTTTGACGGGAATGGGCGGGAGCGTTTTCTCCATTGAAATCAAGACCGTGCGCGGGAAACCTTAGAGATTACTCTACGCACGCGCCGGGCACCAAGCACTTATTCGGCGCCCAGGCTCCACTCGACCTCGGAAGTGCCGCTCTGCTCGATGCTTCCGTGGATTTGTTCCTTGAGCTTGGCGCTCGCATGGAAGGTGGCGACGCGGCGCTCGCCGATGGGAATGGCCTCGCCGGTGCGCGGGTTGCGGCCCGGCCGCGGTGCCTTCACGCGGATCTGGAAGTTGCCGAAGCCCGAGATCTTGACGTCGGTGCCCTCGATCAGGCTGTTGGCGATGAGGTCGAAAAACGCCTCGACCATGTCCTTGGATTCGCGCTTGTTGAGGCCGATCTGCTCGAACAGCAGGTCGGCCAGGTGCGCCTTGGTGAGTGCGGGCGTTTCGAGGGCTTCGAGCGTGAATTCCGCGGCGTTCATTCTCATCAACCTCTCAGGCGTGCGCCGAGTCTGGCGCTCAGTTGTTCGACGATGGCGCGCACGGCGGGTTCCACCTGCTCGTCGGTCAGCGTGGCGCTGTCGTCCTGGAAGCTCAGGCGCACCGCCATGCTTTTTTCTCCCTGCGCCAAGCCGCCGGATGCCGGCGCCGCGCCGTCGCGCGCGGGTTGCGGACGGTAGATGTCGAACAGCGTGGCGTCGCGCAGCAGCCCCTGCCCCGCTGCCGCCGATTGGATGGCCTGCATCAACGCATTGTGCGTGACGGCTTCGGCCACCACCACCGCAATGTCGCGCTCCACGGCCTGGTGCTTGGGCACCGGCCGCGCCACCGGCACGGGGCGCGCGGCGACGGCGTCGAGGTCGAGCTCGAACAGCACCGGCGCCAGCGCGAAGTCCCACTTCTGGCGCCAGCGCGGATGCAGTTCGCCGATGAAGCCGATGGCCTTGCCATCGACCAGCACGCGCGCCGAGCGGCCGGGGTGCAGGGCCGGGTGCTCGGCCGGCTCGAAGCTGGCCACGTGCGGGGCGAGCAGCGCTTCGACGTCGCCCTTGGCATCGTAGAAGTCGACGCGCTGCGGCTTGCCGTCCCAGCGCGCTTCTTCCGCATCGCCCCAGGCCAGGCCGGCCACGCGCATCGGCTGGTCGACGCCGCGCACGGTGCTGTCGGTGGTGGCCACGCTGTCGTCGCGCATGAACACGCGGCCCACCTCGAACACGCGCACGCGCGGCGCCTTGCGGTCGAGGTTGAACTTGAGCACCTGCAGCAGCGAGCCCAGCAGGGACGAGCGCATCACGCTCATCTGGCTGGCAATGGGGTTGAGGAGCTTCACCGGATTGGCATTGCCGGCCAGGTCCTGCTCCCAGTGCGCCTCGACAAAACTGAAGTTGATGGTTTCCTGGTAGCCGAGCGCGGCCAGGCTGCGGCGCACCGCGAAGCGGCTGCGCCGGGACTCGGGCCGCACGCGCGCGGTGATGGGCGCGAGCGGCGCATTGGTCGGCAGGTTGTTGAAGCCGATCAGGCGCGCAACCTCTTCGATCAGGTCTTCCTCGATCAAGAGGTCGAAGCGGTGCGGCGGCGGCGTGACGGTCAAGGTGCCCTCGCCTTCGCGCAGCGCAAAGCCGAGGCGGCGCAGCGCATCGGCGCATTGCGCCTGCGTGAGCGGCATGCCGATGACGCGCGCGGCACGCGCCACGCGCAGCGTGACGGGCATGGCCTCGGGCACGTTCAGGATCTTGTCGTCCATGGCGCCGGCCTGGCCGCCGCAGATCTCGATGATGAGCTGCGTGATGCGCTCGATGATTTCCACCGTGCGGCTCGGATCGACGCCGCGCTCGTAGCGGTGCCCCGCATCGGTCGAGAAGTTGAAGCGGCGCGAGCGGCCCTGGACCGCTTCGGGCCACCAGAACGCGGCCTCCACGTAGATGTTGCGCGTGTCGTCGGACACCGAGGTGGCATCGCCGCCCATGATGCCGGCGAGCGATTCGACCGCCTGGTCGTCGGCGATCACGCCGACCTTGTCGTCCACGCTGATCGTGTTGCCGTTCAGCAGCTTGAGCTGCTCGCCCGCCTTGCCCCAGCGCACCGTGAGGCCGCCGTGGATCTTGTCGAGGTCGAAGATGTGGCTGGGCTGGCCGTACTCGAACATGACGTAGTTCGAGATGTCGACCAGCGGCGTCACGCTGCGCTGGCCGCAGCGCGCGAGCCGATCGACCATCCACGCGGGCGTGGCCACCTGGGTGTTCACGCCGCGCACGATGCGGCCCGAGAAGCGGCCGCAGAGCTCGGGCGCTTCCACCTTCACCGGCAGCACGTCGGCAAACGACGCGGCCACCGGCGCGATGGCGGGCGTCTTGAGCGGGGCACCGGTCAGCGCCGAGAGCTCGCGCGCAACGCCGTACACGCTCAGGCCGTGCGCGAGGTTGGGCGTGAGCTTGAGCGTGAGCAGCGCGTCGTCGAGCTTGAGCATGTCGCGCACGTCGGCGCCAATGGGGGCGTCGGCATCGAGCTCGAGCAGGCCGCCGTGGTCTTCGCTGAGCTTCAGTTCGCGCGCCGAGCACAGCATGCCCTGGCTCTCGACGCCGCGCAGCTTGCCGAGCTTGATGAGAAAGGGCTTGCCGTCTTCACCGGGCGGCAGTTCGGCGCCGACCAGTGCGCAGGGCACCTTGATGCCGACGCGCGCATTGGGCGCGCCGCACACGATGTTGAGCAAGGCGCCCTGCCCCGCGTCGACCTGGCACACACGCAAGCGATCGGCGTTGGGATGCTGCACGGCTTCCTTGATCTCGCCGACCACGATGCGGCTGAAGGGCGGCGCCACGGGGCGGCGCTCTTCGACCTCGAAGCCGCCCATGGTGAGCGTTTCAGCCAGCTCGGCGCTGCCGAGGGGCGGATTGCAGAACTCGCGCAGCCAGGATTCCGGGAATTGCATCTCTTCGATCTCGTATTCGTATTTATTGCTGTGGACGGGTGCTTACTGGAACTGCGAGAGAAAGCGCAAGTCGCCATCGAAGAACAGTCGCAGGTCGTTCACGCCGTAGCGCAGCATGGTGAGCCGGTCGGGGCCCATGCCAAAGGCAAAGCCGATGTAGCGCTCGGGGTCCAGCCCCATGTTGCGCACCACGTTCGGATGCACCTGGCC
>NZ_JBFTPJ010000246.1:0-7447 GCF_056398445.1 Variovorax sp. 01T439_2 | reverse complement strand
CGACAGCGTCGACCAAAAGGAGGGCATGAACGTGTTCCTGGAAAAACGCCAGCCGGCCTATCGCGGCGCCTGAGCCGACCCATTTCCCCGAGAAAGACCCATGCCACGCATTTCCCTGCCCACTCCCGACACCATGACGCCCGAGCAACTGGCGGTCCATCAGAAGGTGGTCTCCGGCCCGCGCGGAGAAATCAAGGGCCCACTGCGCGCCGCGCTGCACAATGCCGAGTTGGCCGACCGCTGGCAAGCGTTAGGCGCGCTGCTGCGCTATGGCACCTCGATGACACCGCGCCAGTCGGAATTGGCCATCCTGGTGACCGGGCGGCACTGCCGCTCGCCTTTTGAATGGTTCGCGCACCGGCCCGAAGGTGCCAAGGCCGGGCTGTCGGACGACACGCTGGACGACCTGCTAGCGCAGCGCCAGCCGCGCGGGCTGGACGCCACTGACCAGGTCATCTACCGCTATGCGCTGGAGCTCAACCGCTCGCACTCGGTCAGCGACGCCACCCATGCCGCCGCGGTGCAGTTGCTGGGCGAAAAAGGCGTGGTGGAACTCACGGCCTTGGTGGGTTACTACACCATGGTCGCCATGACGCTCAACGCGCACGAGATCCCGTTCCCGCCCGGCGCGGAACCGGCGTTCAAGCTGCCGCAACAAGAAGAATTGAAGTGATGGGCGAAGCCATCGACACCGAGGGCGGCTGGGACTGCCACGCCCACGTCTTCGGCCCTTATGGCCGCTATCCGCTGGCGGCCGAGCGCGCCTACACTCCGCCCGAAGCGCCCCTGCCCGCGTACCGGGCGCACCTTGCCACGCTGGGCCTGACCCACGGCGTGCTGGGCCTGACCCACGGCGTGCTGGTGCATCCCAGCGCCTATGGCGTGGACCATGGGCTGGTGCTGGACACCCTGGACGCGCAACCGAATCTGCGTGGCGTGCTGGTGGCGCGGCCTCACACCCTGCCTTCGCTCGCCGGACTGCATGAACGCCGCGTGCGCGCCTTGCGCTTCAGCGCGCGCGGTGGCGCGGCCCGCAACTTCGGCGGCAGCGCCAGCTTCGAGGAATTGCAGGCCATGGCCGGCAAAATGGCCGACGCAGGCCTCCACGCCGAGCTGTGGACCGACCGCCATGTGCTGCCGGGCATCGCCGCCCAGATCCGGGCGCTGCCAGTGCCTGTGGTCATCGACCACATGGCCGGCTTCGATGCTGCCGCCGGCGTGGACGAGCCGGGCTTTCGCAGCCTGCTCGATCTGCTGGCCGAAGGCCGGGTGTGGGTGAAGCTGTGCGCCTACCGCAACCTGCTGGCCATACTCGACCGCACGCGCTGGGCGGAGCTACTGGCGCCTTTTCAGCAAGCCCTGCAGCAAGCCAACCCGCGGCAGTTGGTGTGGGGCAGCGACTGGCCCTACCTCAACGTGAAGGAACCGCCGAGCGGCGGCGACTTGCTGCAGCTGCTCCACGAGTCCGTGAGCGATGTGGCCATCGGCCGGGCCATCCTGCAGGACAACCCGGCGCGGCTCTACGCCTGATGGCTGCCCCACCTGCATTCGAGGGTGACGACTTAGCCTTCTGCCACCTCGGTCGCCACGAAAGATGGCCGCTTCGAAAGTTCGGCGAACCAGTGAGTCAGCTGGGGCGCGCGGCTGCGCCATTCCAAGCTTGCGAACCGGTAGTCGGTATAGCCCAGCGCGCAACCGATAGCGACGTGACCAATGGACAGCGGGGCCTTGGCAAGCATCTCCACTTCCTGCTCCAGCAGCATCAGGCTGGCCTTGGTCTTGAGCGCGAAGGCGTCCTGCAGTGCGCCCAATGGCACCTCGCGCTCACGCTCGTTGCGCCAAAGGATCAGCACATCCAGCAGGCCGTTGCCCAGCGCATGCCAGCGCAGCGCCCGCCAGCGTGCGTCGCCTTCGCGCGGAAAAAGGCTACCGCCGGCCAAATGGTCGAGGTACTCGCAGATGACGACCGAATCGAACAACGTGCGGCCGTCGTCCAGCATCAGCGTCGGAATCTTGGACAAAGGGTTGTCCGCCATGAGTTGAGGATTGGGTTTGAGCATGGCCGCCACCGAGCGAACCAGCGTGAGCTGGCCGGCGATGTCCAACTCATGGGCGCAGACCATGACTTTGCGGACGAACGGTGACTTGGGGGACCAATGGAGTTTCATGGTGTGTGTGTATTTTCTGAGCTCATTCGTCTTTGTGATCCATTCGAATTATTCGAGCTGAACCTTGACCGCCTTGACAACCGCAGACCACTTACGGCGGTCCTGGTCGATGACCTTGGCGAATTCTTCAGGGCTGCTGTACAGCGGCTGGATGCCCAGGGGCTTGAGCGAGGCTGCCATGGCCGGCTCGCGCATCACCGTGACCAGACGTCGATTGAGGTAGCGCACGATCTCGGGCGAGGTACCGGCTGGCACCAGCACGCCCAGCCACAGCGACACGTCGTAGTCGGTGAAGCCCGGAGTTTCGGCCATGGCGGGCACTTCGGGCATCGTGTCCAGGCGCTTGCGCGAGGTGACGGCCAGCGGCCGCAGTTTGCCGGCCTTGATGTGATCGACGAAATTGGACGCGGTGTCGAAGGTCATCTCGATACGGCCGGACAGCAGGTCCGGCAGCCCGGCGGCCGTGCCCTTGTAGGGAACATGCAGAAGGTCGACTTTGGCGACCGACATGAACAGTTCGCCTGACAGGTGGCTGCTGGTGCCGTTGCCCGCCGAGCTGAAGCTCAGCGTGCCCGGTTTGCTGCGCGCCAGCGCCACGAGTTCGGCGACGGACTTCGCGCCCACTTGCGGGTTGACCACCAGCAGGTTGGATGTGACGTGAGTCAGCGCGACCGGGCTGAAGCTGGTGGCCGGGTCGTACTTCGGGTTGCGGTAGAGGCTGGGGTTGATGGTGAGCACGCCCATCGTTGAATACAGCAGGGTATGGCCGTCCTTTGGTGCGGCGGCAGCGGCCTCGGCACCGATGCTGCCACCAGCGCCCGCGCGGTTGTCGATTACCACCGGCTGGCCGATGGCCTCGGACAGCTTCTGCGCCATGCCGCGGGCCATCAGGTCGGTGGCTCCGCCCGCCAGGAAGGGCACGATCAGCCGGACCGGCTTGTCCGGGTAGCCGCCGGGGCCGTCACCGGCATGAGCGCTCGTCAGTGCCAGTGAAGCCAGCATCAGGCTGGACAGGAAGGTCTTGCGTTGCATGCCAGTTCTTTTTTTTCTGCGGCGGCAACTTCAGATAACGCCCGCGCTGCGCAAGGCCGCAATGCGCTCATCGTCGTAGCCCAGTTCGCGCAGCACCTCGTGCGAGTGCTCACCCAGCAGCGGCGGCGGGCGGCGGTATTGGATGGGGGCATCGGCAAAGCGCATTGGGCTGGCCACCTGCGGCACGTCCACGCCGGCCGGGTGCGGCAGTTTCATGAGCATGCCGCGGGCCTGCACCTGCGGCTCGTCGAAGACCTCAGACACGCTGTTGATGGCGCCGCTGGGCACGCCGGCCGCGTCCAGCGCTGCGATGACTTCGGCACGCTGGCGTGCACCGAAGGCCTGGCGCAGCAAGGCCGACAGTTCGCCACTGTTTCGCACGCGCTGGGCATTGGTGCGAAAGCGCTCGTCCTGCGCCCATTCGCCGTGGCCCAGTACGTCGGCCAGCTTGGCGAACTGGCCGTCGTTGCCTACCACCAGGATCATGTCGCCGTCGGCGCAGGCGAACACGTCCTGCGGCTGGATGTTCGGATGAGCGTTGCCGTTGCGCTGAGGCGTCTTGCCCGACACCAGGAAATTCATCGCTTGGTTGGCCAACGTGGCCACCTGCACGTCGAGCATGCCGATGTCGATGGTGTCGCCAGTTCCGGTCTGGTTGCGCCGCGCCACCGCCGCCAACACCGACACCGCGGTGTACATGCCGGTCATTAGGTCCACGATGGGCACACCCACCTTCTGCGGCCCGCCGCCAGGGCGGCCGTCCCGCTCGCCGGTGACGCTCATCAGGCCACCCATGGCCTGGATCAGGAAGTCGTAAGCGGGTTGGTCGCGGCGCGGGCCGGTCTGGCCGAAGCCGGTGACCGAGCAATAGATCAGACGCGGGTTGATCTTGCGCAGGCTGGCTTGGTCCAAACCATAGCGCTCCAGTGTGCCGGCCTTGTAGTTCTCCAGCACGATGTCTGCCTGCGCTGCCATGTCGCGCACGATCTGCTGGCCTTCGGACGTGTCGATGCTGACGGTGATGGAACGCTTACCGCGGTTGACCGCCAAGTAGTAGCCGGCTTCGCAGGTGTCCTGGCCGCTGGCGTCCTTCAGGAAGGGCGGCCCCCACGAACGGGTGTCGTCGCCGGCGCCGGGACGCTCGACCTTGATGACCTCGGCGCCCAGGTCGGCCAGGATCTGACCGGCCCAGGGCGCCGCGAGGATGCGGCTGAGGTCCAGCACCCGCAGGTGCGACAACGGACCGCTGCGGTTGGATGTGGAAGGGGCTGTGCTTTCAGCGGCGGAAGCTGCGCTCATGCTGTCTCCAGGCTGCTTGTATCGGGTGGATGCCCGCACCGCGCTCATGAGAGTCGGGGTGCGGTGCGGGCTTGCGACAGACTGTAGGCGGTCAAAGTGGGCCGACCTAGGTGTGCCGGCGGCAATGCAGACATGCTGCTGGGAGCACAACGCAGCGCGCGCATAGCAGCTTTGCCTTCAGACGGCTATCGGGCGGGGGCGGCCGGCGCTAGAGTCATTTGGCCGGCCATATCGACACCCGCACGACGCCCTTGGCATCGCAGGAGGTTGGCGTACGGTAATTTTGCGGCCTCTTTTCCCTCCATATCCATCCGATGCCCACCATGCAAGAATCATTCGCCTCTCTCGCAGAACTCCAGGTACACATCGTGGATCAGCACATCGCCGTGCTGACCCTGAACAGCCCACCGGTCAACGCACTCACCCGACGCCTCAACGATGAATTGATCTGGGCGCTGGACCGTATCTCCGAGCTCGACGAGCTAAGGGCGGTCGTGCTGACCGGTGCGGGCAAGATTTTCTGCGCTGGCGCCGACCTGAAGGGCCGCGCCKAGGTCATCAAGGAGCCAGGCGATCTGCGTGCGCATTCGCGCCGCACCCGCGAGTGCTTCCACGCCATCCGGGAATGCTCCAAGCCGGTGGTGGCCGCCATCAACGGTGCCGCGTTGGGTTCGGGGCTGGCCATGGTGGCGTCCAGTGACGTACTGATCGCCTCCGAACGCGCGAGCCTGGGTCTGCCCGAGGTGGACGTGGGCCTGCTTGGCGGCTGCAGCCACGCGATGCGCTTGTTCGGCCATTCCCGCGTGCGGCGCATGATGCTGACCGGCTGGCGCGTTCCGGCCGACGAGCTGTACCGCACCGGCGTGGTGGAGGTTTGCACGCCCCATGACGAGCTGATGCCCACCGCGCTGGAAATGGCCCGCACCATCGCCGCGAAGAGCCCGGTGTCCACCCGCATGGGCAAGCACGCGCTCAACACGCTGGAAGACATGGGCGCATCCTTGCGCGACGGCTACCGCTACGAACAGGACATGACCGCGCAGATCGGCCAAACTGCCGACGCCAAGGAAGCGCAAGCTGCCTTTCGCGAAAAGCGCGCCCCTGTTTTCATCGGCCGCTGATCCCTTTTGCATACGCCTGTGTCTTGGAACGAGCCGCCGGTTGCCATTACCTTTTTATGACGCGCTTCCATACCGTCCAACCCATGTATAACGCCGCTGCGTTGGAAGTTGGCGCGATACATAGCGCCGCCGCAAGGACTACCCGGGAAGTGCATCGAGAATGCCAGCTACGTGCGTGATGAAGAGGCCATAGCCGCCGATGAGGTTCCGCCACCGTCGAACTTGGATTTTGGCGGTGTCATCATGAATATTCGTGCGTACGAGTGTTCTCAGGGGCCAAGCGGGTGCAGCTCTCCATAGTCGTTGTCATGGGCTGAACTCATCCCGCTGTGACGGGCCGTGGAAGCCTAAAGAAGGCGGTTCGAGCTGAGCGGTCAGGTGGTGGAGGTATCGTCCAACATGATCCGAATCGCTCTCAGCCAGGTGGTCATCTGCTTCTGTCGCTGAGATGGCCTTCCGCTGATGATTCCGGTCACCGCCTGTCCCCGCAAAAAGGCGAGTGTCGATCCCATTACCTCAGCGGCGTCAGGGCGTTCTGCTATGGAGGGAAACAGCATCCGCATCACTCGGTCACTCTCTTTGCGTGCGCCGCGCTCTGCAGCCTGAAGGGCGGTGCGAAGTTCRATGTCCGTACGGGAAATCGCCCACAGTTCCAGTTCGGCGAGATAGGCCGGTTTTGCCATCGTGGTGGCCAGCACCTTCACCGCCCTCTCGAATGGATCTTCAGCAACACCGACTTTGGCAAGCGCCTCGTGGACTGCTGCTTCGTTTCTTCGGACAAGTTCCTGCACCGTCGAAGACAGCAACTCCGCATGAGTTGGAAAGTGATGGAGTAGGGCGCCGCGGCTTACACCTGCGCGTCGCTGGACCGCCAAGGTGGTGGTGCGAGCCGTGCCTTGCTCAATCAGCAGCTCGACAGCAGCGTTCAGGATTCGGGGTTTGATTGCAACTTCTGGAGCTGCCAATGCATTTGCAAGCTGTTACAGGTGCATCGCAGTACGGAAGATGAAAGTACATATCAGCCGAGTCCCGCCTCACAAGGTTCAAGAATGCAAGTTACCTATGACCTGAACACATTGTGAACCGAGGCTCTTGGATTCCGTCGATCTCTGCCCCTACGTGTGCGTGATGGGCGTTTGAAGGACATGATCATCCGCGGCGGTGAGAACATCTACCCAGCAGATCTCGAGGTTCGACTGCTCGAACATTCGGACATCGTCAACGTTACTGTGATTGGAGCAGACCACGATGGAGGGAGATTGTGTGCGCGGCCAGCAGAACTGCTGCGACACGACGTGCTGCATGCCGACGAGACCCCTGTGGCGATGCTCAAGCCCGGAGCGGGCAAGACGCGGGCCAATCGCGCTCGGTCGCTAGAACTGGCTGTTCGCCGGATCCCTGCGCGCAGGCAAACGAGCCGCCGCCGTCATGAGCCTGGTCCACACGGCGCTATGCCGCGCACGGCATCGCCGATTGCACAAGGTTCATGACAATCGCCGTGCGCGGGCCAGCCAATTCGCCGACCGGTGTGCATTCACGGCGTGAATCGCCCACCATGAGCTGCAGCAAGCGCATGGGCTTGCGCCATGAACCTGTCCCGGCCCATTGCTGCGACGTATTGGAGTACGCCACCTGTCCATGCGGGGAATCCGAAGCCCAAGACCGAGCCGACATTGGCGTCATGTGCATGCGTCACCACGCCTTCGGCCTCGCAGCGCAACGCCTCGACAGCCTGACGCATTAGTAGGCGCTCGCTCAATGCAGCGAGCGTCCACGACGTTTCGGGGCGCTCAAACGCTTTCAAGCCCGGCCAGAGTGTCTTAGGTG
>NZ_JBFTPJ010000245.1:0-6664 GCF_056398445.1 Variovorax sp. 01T439_2 | reverse complement strand
GTTCGCCGGTCCGCGCGTTATTCCGCGACGAGAACGGCCTTCTCGATGACCACGTCCTCGAGCGGCACGTCGTCGTGGAAGCCCTTGCGGCCCGTCTTCACGGCCTTGATCTTGTCCACCACGTCGGTGCCGCCGGTGACCTTGCCGAACACCGCGTAGCCCCAGCCTTGGGCCGAGGGCGCGGTGTGGTTCAGGAAGCCGTTGTCGGCCACGTTGATGAAGAACTGGGCGGTGGCCGAGTGCGGTGCGCTGGTGCGCGCCATGGCGACGGTGTAGTTGTCGTTCTTGAGGCCGTTGTTGGCTTCGTTCTCGATCTCGGCGCCGGTGGGCTTTTGCTTCATGCCGGGCTCGAAGCCGCCGCCTTGCACCATGAAGCCCGGGATCACGCGGTGGAACACCGTGTTGTCGTAGTGACCGTTCTTCACATAGTTGACGAAGTTCTCGGCCGACTTCGGCGCCTTGGCGCTGTCGAGTTCGAGCGTGATCACGCCGTAGTTCTTGATGTGGAGTTCGACTTTGGGGTTGCTCATGAGGGAGTCCTTCCTTCGGATGTTCGGAAATTATTTCGCCAGTGTGGCGGACTTGATGATGATGGGCTCGAGCGGCACGTTCTGCATGCCGCCCTTGTTACCGGTTTGCACGGCACGGATCTTGTCGACCACCTCGGTGCCGGCCACGACGCGGCCGAACACCGTGTAGCCGTAGCCGTCGGGGTTGGGCGCGTTGAGCGAATCGTTGTTCTTCACGTTGATGAAGAACTGCGAGGTGGCCGAATTCGGATTGCCCGTGCGCGCCATTGCGATGGTGTAGCGGTCGTTCTTCAGGCCGTTGCTGGCTTCGAGCGGAATGGGCGCGCGCGTGGGTTTTTGCTGCATGTCGGCCGTGAAGCCGCCGCCCTGGATCATGAAGCCGTCGATCACGCGGTGGAACACGGTGCCGTCGTAGTGCTTGTCCTTGACGTACTGCAGGAAGTTCTCGACCGTCTGGGGTGCCTTGGCCTGGTCGAGCTCGACCAGGATGTCGCCGGCCGAGGTGGCGAGCTTCACGCGCGGGCCGGGCTGCTGCGCATGGACGGCGCCGGCAAAGGCGAGCGAGGCGGCCAGCACGAGCGCGCCGCGGCGGCTGAAGCGGGTGGACAGGGAAGGGGCTTGGATCGTCAAGGATGGCTCCGTGTGCGAATGATGTGGGGCGCGGGCCGGGCAATGCAAGCGGCCGTGGCCAGGATGCTGCCGGCGGTTGTCGTTTTACTTGCTGGCGCGGCCGACCGGCTTGCGGGCTTCAGGCGGTGCCGCCGGCAGGGCCGCGGCATCGGCCTCGGCCTTGGGCGTGAAGATCTGGCGGATCAGCGAGAGCTTGGGCGCCACGCTGGCGTTGGTGCTGGCGAATTGCTGCGCTCGCACATATTCCTGGGCCGCCAGGCGGGCGTACACGTCGCCGAGGTTCTCGTGCGCGGTGGCGTAGTTGGGGTTGAGCCTGAGCGCCTGCTCCAGCGCGGCGCGCGCCTGGTCGAACTTGCTCTGCGCTGCATAGAGCGCGGCCAGGTTGTTGTAGGGCTCGGGCAGCTCCGGGAAATCCTGCGTCATCTGCGTGAACGCGGCAATGGCCTCGTTCTGCTTCTTCTGCTCGGTGAGGATCACGCCGCGCAGGAAGCGCATCTGCGGATCGCGCGGCTTGCCGGCGATGTAGGCGTCGGCCTTGGCGAGCGCCTCGTTCGACTTGCCCTGGCGCAGCAGGGTGTTCACGTCGTCGTAGTCGTTGGCGTAGGCCGCGGAACCCCACAGGCTGAACAGCAGTGCGAAGGCGATGGAGAGTTTGGAGAACGCGACGTGCTTCATGAAGCCTCGGCAGGAGTGGGAAATGCGGGCTTCGAAAACACCCGGAATGGACACGGCAGCAGCCGTTTATACTGCGGTGCATTGTAGCCGAGGGGCCATGTCCAACCCCTCGTGGCCACTGTCCCGTCACCCCTGAAATACACCGTCGTTCGCCCGTACCGCACGAGCGCGAAGCGACGCTTTCCGAGCCTCATGAGTCTGCGCATCTACAACACGCTTTCGCGTGAACTGGAGGAGTTCTCCCCATTGCAACCGGGCCGGGTGCGCATGTACGTGTGCGGCATGACGGTCTATGACCTCTGCCATCTGGGCCATGCGCGCTCGATGATCGCCTTCGACCTGGTGCAGCGCTGGCTCAAGGCCAGCGGCCTGGCCGTGACCTACGTGCGCAACATCACCGATATCGACGACAAGATCATTCGCCGCGCGGTCGAGAACGGCGAAACCATCCGTTCGCTCACCGACCGCATGATCGATGCGCTGCACGAAGATGCCGATGCGCTCGGCATCGAGCGGCCCACCCACGAACCCCGCGCCACCGACTACATCCCGCAGATGCTGTCGATGATCGGCACGCTCGAGAAGAAGGGCCTGGCCTACCGCGCGGAGAACGGCGACGTGAACTACGCGGTGCGCAAGTTTCCGGGCTACGGCAAGCTCAGCGGGAAGTCCATCGACGAGCTGCACGCGGGCGAGCGCGTGGCGGTGCTCGACGGCAAGGACGATCCGCTCGACCCGGTGCTCTGGAAGAGCGCCAAGGCGAGCGAACCCGAAGAAGTGAAGTGGGCCAGCGAGTTCGGCCCGGGCCGCCCCGGCTGGCACATCGAGTGCTCGGCCATGGCTTGCGAGCTGCTGGGTGAAACGCTCGACATCCATGGTGGCGGCGAAGACCTGCAGTTCCCGCATCACGAGAACGAAATTGCGCAGAGCGAAGGCGCAACCGGCAAGCCGCTGGCCAACTACTGGATGCACAACGGCTTCATCGTGACCGACAACGAGAAGATGTCCAAGAGCCTGGGCAACTTCTTCCTGATCCGCGACGTGCTCAAGAAGTACGACGCCGAGACCATCCGCTTCTTCGTCGTGCGGGCGCACTACCGCCGTCCGCTCAACTACAGCGACGTGCATCTCGACGACGCCCGCGCCTCGCTCAAGCGGCTCTACACGTCGCTCGACCTGGTCGCGCCGCAGGCGTTGGCGGCCATCGACTGGAACGATCCGTATGCGGCGCGCTTCAAGGCCGCAATGGACGAGGACTTTGCAACGCCCGAGGCCGTGGCCGTGCTGTTCGACCTGGCGGGTGAAGTGAACCGCACGCAGTCGCCCGCGCAGGCCGGGCTGCTGAAGGCGCTCGGCGGATGCCTGAACATCCTGCAGGACGACCCGAAGCGCTTCCTGCGCGCGGGCGCCACGCTGGACGAGGCGACCATCCAAGCGCAGATCGATGCGCGCGCGGCCGCCAAGGCCGCAAAGAACTTCGCCGAGGCCGACCGCATCCGCAACGACCTCCTGGCGCAGGGCATCGTGCTCAAGGATTCGCCCACCGGCACAACCTGGGCCGCAGCGCAGTGAACGGAACCACGAATCCCATGCCTGCTTCCTCGAAAAACCCGGCGGTCCAGATCTTCACGCCGGACTATTGGGAAGAGGCCTGCAAGCACCTGTCCAGGAAGGACCGCGTGATGAAGCGGCTGATCCCGAAGTTCGGCGATGCCTGCCTCGAGTCGCGCGGCGACGCGTTCACCACGCTCGCGCGCAGCATCGTGGGCCAGCAGATTTCGGTGAAGGCCGCGCAGACCGTGTGGGACAAGTTCGTGGTGCTGCCGCGCAAGCTCACGCCGGCCAACGTGCTCAAGCTCAAGGTCGACGACATGCGCGCGGCGGGGCTGTCGGCGCGCAAGATCGAGTACCTGGTGGACCTGGCCATTCACTTCGATTCGGGCGCGGTGCACGTCGACGCCTGGAAGGACATGGCCGACGAGCTCATCATCGACGAGCTCGTGGCCATCCGCGGCATCGGCCGCTGGACGGCCGAGATGTTCCTCATCTTCCACCTGATGCGCCCCAATGTGCTGCCGGTCGACGACCTGGGCCTGCTCAACGGCATCAGCGTCAACTATTTTTCGGGCGATCCCGTGAGCCGCAGCGATGCCCGCGACGTTGCCGTGGCCTGGGCCCYGTATTGCAGCGTGGCGACTTGGTATATTTGGCGATCGCTCGACCCGGTACCGGTCGCATACTGAACAACAGGAGAAGACGTTGGCGAAACGAACCTTCCTCGACTTCGAGCAGCCCATTGCTGAACTCGAAACAAAGATCGAAGAACTGCGCTATGTACAGACCGAATCGGCGGTCGACATCTCGGAGGAAATCGACCAGCTCGGCAAGAAGAGCCAGCAGCTCACCAAGGACATCTACAGCGACCTGACGCCCTGGCAGATCACCAAGATCGCGCGGCATCCGGAGCGGCCCTACACGCTCGACTACGTCAACGAGATCTTCACCGACTTCGTCGAACTGCACGGCGACCGGCACTTTTCGGACGACCTCTCCATTGTGGGCGGCCTGGCGCGCTTCAACGGCACGCCCTGCATGGTGCTCGGCCACCAGAAGGGACGCGACACCAAGGAGCGCACCGCGCGCAACTTCGGCATGAGCAAGCCCGAGGGCTACCGCAAGGCACTGCGCCTCATGAAGACGGCCGAGAAGTTCAAGCTGCCGGTCTTCACCTTCGTCGATACGCCCGGTGCCTATCCGGGCATCGACGCCGAGGAGCGCGGCCAGTCCGAAGCCATCGGCCGCAACATCTACGAGATGGCGCAGCTCGAGGTGCCGATCATCGTCACCATCATCGGCGAAGGCGGCTCCGGCGGCGCACTGGCCATTTCGGTGGGCGACCAGCTCGTGATGCTGCAGTATTCGATCTACTCGGTCATCAGCCCCGAAGGCTGCGCCTCCATTCTCTGGAAGACCAGCGACAAGGCGCAGGAAGCGGCCGATGCCCTCGGCATCACCGCGCACCGCCTGAAGGCGCTCGGCCTGGTCGACAAGATCGTGAACGAGCCGGTCGGCGGGGCGCACCGCGACCACCGCCAGATGGCCGCTTTCCTCAAGCGTGCGCTCAACGACGCCTTCCGCCAGGTCAGCGACCTGAAGCCGAAGGAACTGCTCGAGCGCCGCTACGAACGCCTGCAGAGCTACGGGCGCTTCAACGACACCAAGGCCGACACCGGCAGGTAAGCAAGCCAACGCGCTGCTCCTTCCATGAACGAAGCCTTCGAACGCGCCATGGCCGCGTTCGAGCCGGCGCATCTGCCGCTGGCGGTGGGCTTCAGCGGCGGCGCGGATTCCACGGCGCTGCTTGCCGCTTGCGCCTCGGCCTGGCCCGGGCAGGTGCTTGCCTTTCATGTGCACCACGGCCTGCAGGCCGCGGCCGACGATTTCGAGCGCCATTGCGCGGCCGTGTGCGAACGCCTCGGCGTGCCGCTCGCGGTGCACCGCGTGGACGCGCGCCATGCCCAGGGCGACAGCCCCGAAGATGCGGCGCGCCGCGCCCGCTACGACGCTTTTGCAGCCATGGCACGCATGGATACGGCGCTTGGCGCTATCGAATCGATAGTCCTGGGGCACCATGCGGACGACCAGGTCGAAACCCTTTTTCTGGCGCTCTCCAGGGGCGCCGGCCTGCCGGGCCTCGCGGCCATGCCCGCGCATGCGCGGCGCAACGGGCTGGACATCTACCGCCCGCTGCTGGCCGTGCCCGGAGCCGACATCCGCGCGTGGCTCCAAAGCGTCGACCTGCCGTGGATCGAGGACCCGACCAACGAGGACGAGCGCTACACCCGCAACCGGATCCGGGCCGTGCTGCTGCCCGCGCTCGCGCGGACCTTCCCGCAGTTCCGCGCCACCTTCGCGCGCAGCATCGGCCATGCCGCGCAGGCGCAGGAACTGCTGGGCGAACTCGCGGCGCAGGACCTGGTCGTGGTGGGCAACCCGCCCCGCATCGCCGCGCTGCAGGCGCTTTCACGCGCGCGGCAGGCCAATGTGCTGCGGCACTGGCTGATGCAGGCGCACGGCTGCGCGCCCAGCGCGGCGCAGCTCGACCAGCTGCTGGACCAGGTGCGCGCCTGCACCACCCGCGGCCACCGGATCCACCTCAAGGTGGCCAATGGATTCGCCCAGCGCAGGGGCGACCTGCTGCATTGGTACAATTCCGGGCCCTCGCCCAAGGCTTCGCGCTGACGGCTTGCAGGGCGCCGCGCTGGCACTCGGAGGTGCAGCGGCGGCCCTTCCCATTTCTCTGAATTCATCCATGGCATTGATCGTTCACAAATACGGCGGTACGTCGATGGGCTCGACCGAGCGCATCAAGAATGTCGCCAAGCGCGTCGCCAAGTGGGCGCGCGCCGGCCACCAGATGATCGTGGTCCCGAGTGCCATGAGCGGCGAGACCAATCGCCTGCTCGGCCTGGCCAAGGAACTGGCGCCGAGCAAACCGAGCGATGCCCACGGGCGCGAGCTCGACATGCTCGCCTCGACCGGCGAGCAGGCGTCGTCCGCGCTGCTGGCCATTGCGCTGCAGGCCGAGGGCATGCAGGCCGTGAGCTACGCGGGCTGGCAGGTGTCGGTGCGCACCGACAACTCCTACACCAAGGCGCGCATCGAGAGCATCGACGACGAGCGCGTGCGCGCCGACCTGGACGCCGGCAAGGTGGTGGTCATCACCGGCTTCCAGGGCGTGGACGACAGCGGCAACATCACCACGCTGGGCCGCGGCGGCAGCGACACCTCGGCCGTGGCCATTGCGGCCGCAATGAAGGCGCACGAGT
>NZ_JBFTPJ010000244.1:0-12240 GCF_056398445.1 Variovorax sp. 01T439_2 | reverse complement strand
AGGCGATGTCCTGCCCGAGCCGCGCCAGCACCTGGGCGGCGCGCGCGTTCAGGCTGGCGTAGTTCATCCAGGCCTGCCTGCCGGCGTTGATCTCCGGCATGAAGATGTTCTCCGCCACGGTGGCGTCGGCGCACAGCGCGATCTCCTGGTGCACCAGGCCGATACCCAGGCGCATGGCATGCGCCGGGCCGTCGATCACCACCTTCTGGCCGTTGAGAACGATGTCGCCTTCGTCGGGGCGGTGGATGCCGTCGATGATGTTCATCAGCGTCGACTTGCCCGCGCCGTTCTCGCCGCACAGGGCGTGGATCTCGCCCGCATGCAGCGAGAAGTCCACGCCCGAGAGCGCGCGCGAAGCGCCGAAGCGCTTGCTGATGCCGCGCAGTTCGAGCAACGTGCTCACTCGCCGATTCCCTTGGTGCCGCGGCGCGCGAGGTACTTGTCCCAGTAGAAGTCGTCGGCATTGGCCTTGCTGACCACCGACAGGCCGTTGTCCAGGAACGGCACCGACATCGGATTGGTGCCGTTGCGCTYGGCGTCGTTCATCGGGTCGATGAGCTGCGGGTTCCTGGCCAGGAACAGCATCATCATGCCCATGTAGCCCTGCATGCCCTGGTTCGGGTTGATGGCGCCGAACACGTCGCCGGCCTTGATCATGTCGAGGATCTTGGCGTTCACGTCGCAGCACATCACGCGGATGTTYTTCTTCGACTCGATCTTGGCCTGCGCGGCACCCAGCGCCGAGTTGGCCTCGGGCATGAACAGCGCACCCAGGTTCGGGTTGGCCTGGGCCAGGCTCAGCACCGCCTGGTAGGCCTTGCTCGGGTCCTGGTTGCTGGCGGCGCGGCCGACCAGCCTCATGCCCGCATGCTTGGTCTTCATGCGGTTGACGAAGGCCGCGATGCGGCGGTCGTGGTTGTCCTGGCCCGGGTTCTCGAGCACCGCGTATTCGCCCTTGCCGCCCAGCGCCGCGGCAATCGCGTCGGCCGCCTGCGTGCCTTCGCGGTCGTTGTCAGACGTGACGAAGGAGGCGCGCTTGGAGTTGGGCGAGTCGGCCGCGAAGGTCACGACCGGGATGCCCATGGCCACCGCCCGGTTGATCGGCTCGATGAACGGGTCCGGGTTCATCGGGTGCAGCAGGATGCCCGCGGGCTTGCGCGCCAGCTCCTGCTCGAACGAGGCCAGCTGCTTGTTCACGTCGTACTCGGGCGTGCCGGTGTAGCGCGTGCGCACGCCCAGCGTGCGGCCCAGCTGCTTCATCATCTCGTAGACCGGAAACCAGTATTCGACGCCCGACACCATCACGTTCATCACGTAGACGTCGCTCGCGTTGCCGCGCAAGCCGGTGGCGGCGGGCGTGGCGGTGGATTGCGCAAATGCGCTGGTGCCGGCCAGGCCGATACCGGCGGCCGCCGCGGACTTCAGGAAATTTCGCCTCATCTTGTGTCTCCTCGCGTTGACTGGCAGAGCTTGCGACCTGCCTTGGGGGCGCAGATCTTCGGACCTCATTGTCACGACAGTTGTTATGACAGGTAGAATGTAATCTCGGGTTGTTTGCCGCGATAACTAGGGGAAACGCTACTGGCCGGCGGCTTTCAACTCGCCGAAGCTGTTATGACATGAAGTCCAACATATTGATCGGCGTCGACATGGGCTCGAGCAGCCTGAAGGCGCTGGCCCTCGAAGCCGCGAGCGGCCGCACCGTCGCCTTGTCCCGCATGCCCCTGCCGCACGACCGGCTGCCCGGCGGAGGCTGCGAAGTGGGCGCGCCCGCGATCCGCGCCGCGCTGACGCATGTGCTGCGTGATGTCGTCCGCCAGCTCGGCCCGCGCGCGGCCGAAGTCCGCGCCATGGCCTGCACCGGCCACGGCGCCGGCCTCTATGCGCTCGATGCCGGCAACCAGCTCATCGGCGGCCGCGCCGTCGCCTCCACCGACCAGCGCGCCGATGCCCGGGCGCGCGCGCTGGCCGCGAGCCACGGCGCGCAGCTGTTCGAGGAGGTGGGCTGCAGCCCCTGGCCCGGGCAGCCCACGGTGATCGCGGCCGAGCTGCTGGGTGCGGATGCGGTGCAGCGCGGCGAACTGCAGCGCCTGCTGTTCGCCAAGGACTACCTCGGCTTCCTGCTCACCGGCCAGATCGCCACCGACGCCAGCGATGCGAGCACCGCCGGCCTGGTGTCGCTTGCCACCGGCAGCTGGTCGCGCACGGCCCTCGAGGCCTCGGGCATCGCGGAGCTCGGCGCGGGCGCCTTCGGCCCCATCGTGCCGAGCGGCACCACGATCGGAAAGCTCCTGCCCGCCGAGGCCGCACTGTGCGGCCTGCCCGCTGGCATCCCGGTGGCCGTGGGCGCGATCGACCTGCTGGCCTCGATGACCGCGATCCGCGCGGAAGGGCGGGGCCGAGCGGTGTCGGTGCTCGGCACCTGGTGCGTGAACGCGGTCGTCGGCCCGGTGATGGCGCCCAAGCCCGCCGTCGCCGCCATCGTGAATTTCGGCCGCGGCAACGCGCGGCTCTACATGGAGAACAGCCCGTCCTCGATGGCCAACATCGCCTGGCTGGCCGGCGTGCTCGCGCTGCCCGATGCGCGCGCGGTGGTCGACCTGGCCATGACGGTGCCGCTGGGCGCTGGCGGCCTGCGCTTCCTGCCCTTCGTCAATGGCGGCGGCGGCGTGACGGCCGGCTTCGTGGGGCTCAAGAGCCATCACACGCGCGCCGACATGGCCCGCGCCGTGGTCGATGCCGTGGCGGCGCTGCATGCGCGGCACACGGCGCGCCTGGCCGCGGCCGGCCTCGCGGTGGGCCAGACGACGGTGCTCGGTGGCGGCGCGGGCGATGCGCGCCTCGTGCGGCTGCTCGCGGCCTTCCTCGGGCGCCCGGTCGAGCGCTGCGCCGACGACGAGACCGGCGCGCGCGGCGCTGCGATCTACGCCGCCATGTCGCAAGGGCTGGGCGACGCGGCGCAGGGCAGCGCCTTGCTCGCGCCCTGCGACGTGATCGAGCCCGATGCGCGCGAGGCACGCGCCCATGCGGATTTCAACGCCGGTTTCAACGAACTGATCGACAGCATGTCACCTGTATTCACCCACATCGCAGGCGGTTCGAAATGAGCGCCTGGCAACTTCCCTTCGTGCGCCCGGCCTCGCTCGCGGGCCGCCATTTCTCCACCGTGATCGTCGGCGCCGGCATCAACGGCGTGGGCGTGTTCCGCGACCTGTCGCTGCAGCGCGTCGACTGCCTGATCGTCGACAAGGGCGACTTCGGCGCCGGCGCCAGCAGCGCGCCCTCGCGCATGATCCACGGCGGCCTGCGCTACCTGGAGAACGGCAGCTTCTCGCTGGTGGCCGAAGCCACGCGCGAGCGCAACCTGCTGCTGCGCAATGCGCCGCACCTGGTGCGGCCGCTCAAGACGGTGGTGCCGCTCGCGAGCTTCTTCGGCGGCCTGATGAGCAGCGCGCTCAAGTTCTTCGGCCGCACGCCGCCGCAGCGTACGCGCGGCCTCCTGGCCGTGGCGCTGGGCCTGCGGCTCTACGACATCCTGGGACGCCGCCAGCGCGTGATGCCGGGGCACCGCATCAGCCGCGTGCCACTGGCCGACCGCAGCCTGTTCCGCACGGCGATCCGCTGGACCGCCACCTTCTTCGATGCGTGGATCAGCCATCCCGAATGGCTCATCCTCGAGCTGATCGGCGATGCCTGCCGCGACCAGCCGCGCTCCGCGGCCGCCAACTACTGCCGCGTGATGGGCTGCGCGGGCAACATCCTCACCTTGCGCGACGAGATCACCGGCGAGCTCGTGCGCGTGACCGCCGACACGGTGGTGAACGCCACCGGCGCCTGGCTCGACCGCAGCGCGGCCGTGCTCGGCGGCGCCGGCCCGCGCGTGATGGGCACCAAGGGCTCGCACCTCGTGCTCGACCATCCCGCGCTGCGCGATGCGCTCGACGGCCGCATGGCCTACTTCGAGGCGGTCGATGGGCGCGTGTGCATCGTCTRTCCGTTCCTGGACCGCGTGCTGGTGGGCTCCACCGACATCCCGGTCGAGGACCCCGACCAGATCGTCACCGAGCCGGCCGAGGTCGACTACCTGATCGACGTGCTGCGCGAGGTCTTCCCCAACATGGCCTTCGGCCGCGGCGACGTGGTCTACACCTACGTCGGCGTGCGGCCGCTCGCGCGTTCGGAGGCCGACAAGCCGGGGCAGATCTCGCGCGACCATTCGGTGGTGGTCGATCCGCCGAACGCGACGCGCGACATTGCCATCGTCGGCCTCGTCGGCGGCAAGTGGACCACCTTCCGCTCGCTGGCCGAGGAGGCCACCGACGAAGTGCTGCAGCTGCTCGGCCGCTCGCGCACCGCATCGACCGAGCTGCTGCCCATCGGCGGGGGCGCGGAACTGCCGGCCGATGCGCCGGCGGCCGATCGCTTCGTCGAGAAGATGATGGGCGCCTCTGGCATGGACCGCAGGCGCGCACTGACCCTGCTCGGCCGCTATGGCTCGAAGGCGTTGCCGCTCGCGCAGCGCCTCGCGGCCTCGGGCGATGTGCCGCTGCAGCATGCACCTGACTACTCGGCCGCCGAGCTTTCCTACCTGTGCCTCGAGACCGGCGTGCTGCACCTGGACGACCTCGTGATCCGCCGCACGCTGCTGGCCATTCGCGGCCTCGTCACCGACGCCGCGCTCGCCGAGATCGCGGGCGTGGCGGCCGAGGCGCTGGGCTGGGACGCCACCCACGCCCACAACGAGCTGTGCGCCTGCGCCACCGCGCTGCGCGAGCGGCACAACGTGCGGCTGCACGCGGTGGCCGCCGGCGAGGCACCTTCTTTCGATGCATCATTGATGGCCAGCTCAGTCCTCGGCCAAGCCTAAAAGTGAACAGTAGTCCCAACGACATCTCGACCGTGCTCGACCGCAATTCCGAATCGCCGCTGTGGGCCCAGTTCCGCGACGCCATCCGGCTGCAGATACTGCAGGGCGTGCTGCCCATCGGCGCCAAGCTGCCTTCGGAGGCGGAGCTCGGCGAGCAGTTCGGCATCTCGCGCATCGTGGTGCGCGAGGCCTTGGCCGACTTGGTGCGCAACAACCTCATCTACAAGATCAAGGGCCGCGGCGCTTTTGTATCGGCGCGCGAACGCGACGAAGATTTTGTTTCCACCGTGCTCGGCTTCTCCGACGAGATGGAGCGCAAGGGCCGCTCGGTGCGCACGCAGATCCTCGCGCAGGAACTGCGCGCGCCCACCGAGCATGAAGCCGCAGCGCTGGGCCTGGCCGACGACACGCAGGTGGTGGCCCTCAAGCGCCTGCGCAGCGTGGATGGCGAGCTGCGCCTCTTGGTCGAGACGGCGGTGCCGGCGGACCTGGCGCCCGGCCTGCACCGTGCGCGGCTGGAAGACCGCTCGCTCTACGACGTGCTGCGCCGCCAGTACGGGCTGCGCCTGGTGCGCGCCGAACGCTGGATCGACGCGGTGCTGCCCGATGCCGAAACCTGCAGGCTGCTCGACCTGCCGCAGCCCGAGCCGCTGCTGCGCATCGAGTCGATTGCCTACGGTGCCAACGGCCGGCCGCTGGAATGGCCACCATCATCAGCGCGACGGCCACCCAGTCCTGCCAGTGCACCACCTCGCCGAGCCACACCGCGCCGCTGAACACGCCCAGTACCGGAATGAACATCACGCTCAGGGTCGAGGCCACCGGCGGCAGGCCGCGCGCCAGGTAGAACCATGCCGCATGCGCAAAGCCGAAGATCAGCACCGCGTTGTAGGCGATCGAGCCCCAGGTCACGGGACCGGGCCAGCGCCATGGGCCGCGCTCGAACAGCAGCGACAGCACCGTCATCACCACGGCCGTCATCGCCGTCATCCAGAACGAGAGCGTGAGCGTCGGCAGCCCGATGCGCGAGTGGCGCAGCAGCTGCGTGCCCAGCGCCCAGGTCGCGGCCGCCACCAGTGCGAGCGCCACGTAGCCGGGCCGCCCCGCCAGGTCGGTGAGCTCGTGCCACAGCAAAAGCCCCACGCCGACCGCGCAGGCGCCCACGCCCACCCATGAGCGCCGCGTGAGCACGGCCGAGAACAGCAGCGCGCCGATCACCGCCGAGAACACCGGCATCGTGTAGCCCAGGATCGCCGCGCGCCCGCCCGAGAGCGCCTTCACCGCGAGGATGATGCAGGCGTGCCAGATGAACATGTTGGTGGCGCCCAGCCACACCAGTTCGGGCCATGCGCGGCGCGGCACGTGGAACGGCACCTTCATCCACGCCAGCGCAAGCCCCAGCACCGGCACGCCGAGCCAGATCGAGATTGCGCGGAAGGCCAGCGGCGGATAGTCCGCCACGCCGAGCTTCATCACGGGCCAGTTGAGGCCCCATGCAAGCGTGAGGAGAACGAGCAGGAGGAACTGGCGCGGCGTGAAGGAAGGCATGGGCCGCGATTGTGGCGCGGCCCGCGCATTCGTGCAGGAAGCGGGCGCGCGCTACAGCAGCCGCTTGAGGTAGCGCCCCGTGTGGCTCGCCTCGTTGGCCGCGATGTCCTCGGGCGTGCCTTCGCCCACCACCGTGCCGCCGCCGGCGCCGCCCTCGGGGCCCATGTCGATCAGCCAGTCGGCCGTCTTGATGACGTCCAGGTTGTGCTCGATCACGACGATGGTGTTGCCCGCGTCGCGCAGTTGGTGCAGCACCTTGAGCAGCAGCTCGATGTCGGCAAAGTGCAGGCCGGTGGTCGGCTCGTCGAGGATGTAGAGCGTGCGGCCGGTGTCGCGCTTGCTGAGCTCGAGCGCCAGCTTCACGCGCTGCGCCTCGCCGCCCGAGAGCGTCGTGGCCGACTGGCCGAGCTTGATGTAGCTGAGGCCCACGTCCAGCAGCGTGCGCAGCTTGCGCTCGATGGTCGGCACGGCCTTCAAAAATTCGTGCGCGGTCTCTACCGTCATATCGAGGATCTGCGCGATGTTCTTGCCCTTGTAGAGCACCTCGAGCGTCTCGCGGTTGTAGCGCTGGCCGTGGCACACCTCGCAGGGCACGTACACGTCGGGCAAAAAGTGCATCTCGACCTTCACCACGCCGTCGCCCTGGCAGGCCTCGCAGCGCCCGCCCGCCACGTTGAAGCTGAAGCGGCCCGGGCCGTAGCCGCGTTCGCGCGCGGTGTTGGTCTCGGCCATCAGTTCGCGGATGGGCGTGAACAGGCCCGTGTAGGTGGCCGGGTTGCTGCGCGGCGTGCGGCCGATGGGGCTCTGGTCGACGTTGATGACCTTGTCGAAATACTCGATGCCCTCGACCGATTCATGCGCGGCCGGCTCTTCGTGCGCGCGGTAGAGCGTGCGCGCCACGGCGGTGTAGAGCGTGTCGTTCACCAGCGTCGACTTGCCCGAGCCCGAGACGCCCGTCACGCAGGTCAGCAGGCCGACCGGGAAGGCCACGCTCACGTTCTTGAGGTTGTTGCCGGTGGCACCCACCACGCGGATTTCCTGCAGGTCGGTCTGCGAGGCCAGGTGCGCCGCTTCGCGCGCAGCGCGCCGCTCGGCCGCGGGGCTCGGCGGAAAGCGCGAGGCCTTCTTGCCTTCGTTGAAGGCCGGCTTCTTCACGACCGGCAGCCAGGCGGTACGGCGCTTGGGTACTTCGATCTTCTTCGTGCCGGAAAGGTATTGGCCGGTCAGCGAATCGGGGTTGGCCGCCACCTGGGCGTAGCTGCCCTGCGCCATCACGCGGCCGCCGTGGATGCCCGCGCCCGGGCCCATGTCGATCACGTGGTCGGCGGCGTGGATCATGTCCTCGTCGTGCTCGACCACGATCACGCTGTTGCCGATGTCGCGCAGATGCTTGAGCGTGCCGATCAGCCGGTCGTTGTCGCGCTGGTGCAGGCCGATGCTGGGCTCGTCSAGCACGTACATCACGCCCGTCAGGCCYGAGCCGATCTGCGAGGCGAGCCGGATGCGCTGCGCCTCGCCGCCCGAGAGCGTCTCGGCGCTGCGGTCCAGGCTCAGGTAGTTCAGGCCCACGTCGTTGAGGAACTTGAGGCGCAGGCCGATCTCACGCACCACCTTGTCGGCGATGTCGGCCTTGGCGCCGCGCAGCTTGAGCGTCTGGAACCAGGCGAGCGAATCGCGCAGCGTGAGATGGCTGAGCTCGAAGATCGCCATGCGCGGCGGCTCGCCGCCGTCCGCCGGGCGCGCAGACTCATCGACCAGGAACACATTGCGCGCCTCGGGCCTGAGCCGCGAGCCGCCGCAGTCGGGACAGGGCTGCAGGTTGCGAAAGCGCGCGAGGTCTTCGCGCACCATCACCGAATCGGTTTCGCGGTAGCGCCGCGCCATGTTCGGGATGATCCCCTCGAAGGGGTGCTTCTTCGTGAGCTTCTTGCCCGCGAAGTTGCCCGACTCCATGGTGTAGTTGAACTTGATCTCCTCGGCCGCCGAGCCGTGCAGCAGCACCTGCTGCACCGAGGCGGGCAGCGATTCGAAGGGCGCGTCGACGTCGAACTTGTAGTGCTTGGCGACGCTCTCGATCATGCTGAAGTAGTAGCCGTTGCGGCGGTCCCAGCCCTTGATGGCGCCGCTCGCGAGCGAGAGCGAGGGGAAGGCGACCACGCGCGCCGGGTCGAACACCTCGCGGTGGCCGAGGCCGTCGCAGCTCGGGCAGGCGCCCACGGGCGAGTTGAACGAAAAGAGGCGCGGCTCCAGCTCCGACAGCGAGTAGTGGCAGATCGGGCAGGCGAACTTGGCGTTGAACAGGTGCTCCTTGTCGGGTGCGCCCGCAGTGCCATCGGCGCTGCCTTCCGGCCTTGCGCCCAGTTCCAGCGCGATCGCACGGCCCTCGGCCAGCCGCAGCGCCGCCTCGAAGCTCTCGGCCAGGCGCTGCTGCATGTCGGGGCGCGCGCGCAGCCGGTCGATCACCACGTCGATATCGTGCTTCTCGGTCTTCTTGAGCTTGGGCAGGTCGTTGTATTCGTAGGTCTGGCCGTCGACACGGAAACGCACGTAGCCCGCGGCCTGCATCTCGGCGAAGAGCTCGAGGAATTCGCCTTTCTTCTCGCGCGCGACGGGCGCGAGGATCATCAGGCGCGGTTCGTCGGGAATGGCCAGCGTGGCATCGACCATCTGCGACACGGTCTGCGCCTGCAGCGGCAGGTGGTGGTCGGGGCAGTAGGGCGTGCCGGCGCGGGCGTACAAGAGGCGCAGGTAGTCATGGATCTCGGTCACCGTGCCCACGGTGGAGCGTGGGTTGTGGCTGGTGGCCTTCTGCTCGATGCTGATGGCGGGCGACAAGCCTTCGATCACGTCGACGTCGGGCTTGTCCATGAGCTGCAGGAACTGCCGCGCATAGGCCGAGAGGCTTTCCACGTAGCGCCGCTGGCCTTCGGCATAGAGCGTGTCGAAGGCCAGGCTCGACTTGCCCGAGCCCGACAGGCCGGTGATCACCACCAGCTTGTTGCGCGGAATGTCGAGGTCGACATTCTTCAGGTTGTGGGTGCGCGCACCGCGGATGCTGATGCGCTGCTGCGCGAGCACCGCGCCGAGGTAGGTGTCGCGTTCGAGTTCCGCGTCGCGTGCGCGCTGCGCGCCGTCGTCGGCGTATTCAATGGCTTTGGAATTCAAGGGGGCGATCGTCCGAGGGCAACCGGACATGATAGTCCGAGCGGCATTTCATGGCGAGCGGGCGGGTTGCGGCGGTTTCAAGCAGGCGGTGCTTCGGCGGGGCCCCGCGGGGGCGCCCGGGGCGCCGGCATCGGGCACAATCTAGGGTTCTTTTCTTCCTTCTCCTTCATCCACTTATCAGGGGCAGTGCACATGGCATCGGTCAACAAAGTCATCGTCGTCGGCAATCTGGGGCGCGACCCCGAAATGCGTACCTTCCCGAGCGGCGACCAGGTCGCAAACGTCACCGTGGCCACCACCGATCGCTGGAAAGACAAGCAAAGCGGCGAAATGCGCGAAGCCACCGAGTGGCACCGCATCGTCTTCAACGGCCGCCTGGCCGAAATCGCCGGCCAGTACCTGCGCAAGGGCTCGCAGGTGTACGTCGAAGGCAGCCTGCGCACGCGCAAGTGGACCGACAAGGACGGCATCGAGAAATACACCACCGAAATCCGCGCCGACCAGATGCAGATGCTGGGCAGCCGCCAGGGCCAGGGCGGCCCTTCGGGCGGTCCCGAGGACGACGGCGGCTATTCGCAGGGCGGCGGTGGCGGCGGCTACTCGCAAGGCGCCGGCGGTGGCGGTGGCGGCGGCTATGCCCCCCGCGCACCGGCCGCGGCACCGCGCGCTCCGGCGCCGGCACCGCGCCAGGCTCCGGCCAAGTCGTCGTCGGGCTTCGACGACATGGACGACGACATTCCGTTCTGAGCTGAATCGCACTGTTTCCTGAGCCGGACCGGGCAGGCCGCACGCGGATGAGCCTCGCATGAGCCTCGGATCTGCGCGCCGGCTGCTCGAACATTTCTCTAGATACTGCTTTGCCTCGTTCTGGGCGAACGTGGTGCTCGCCGCGTCCGTGGCGCTGCTGGTGGCCATGGCCGCCTTTTTCGGCACCAGCGCTGCGCAGCACAACGCGGCGCTGCACCTGACGCAGGCCGACTGGCAGGTGCAGGACGCCCCCGGCTTCCGTGCACTGCCGCTTGCCGTGGACAGCAAGGCCCTGCCTCCCGCCTGGCAGCCGGTCGAGCTGCCGCTGGCGCTGCCCATCGCGCTGCTGCGCCAGGCCGACGGCAGTGCATCGGCGGGTGCGACCCGCATCACCTGGCTGCGGATCTCCACGCGCGGCCTGCCCGACACGCAGGCGCCGCTCGCGCTCTACGGCGCGCGCATCAAGACCGACGGCACCATCGCGGTGTATGCCAACGGGCGGCAGGTCCACCGCGCGCAGGTGCAGGGCCCGCTGTGGAACAGCACCCGCACGCCGCTGTGGGTGCTGCTGGGCAAGACGACCGACGGCGCGCCGCTGGACGAGATCCTGGTGCGGATGGAGCACACGCGCGGCGCGCAGGTGGCGGTTTCGTCGCTGTGGCTCGGGCCCGCCGAAGCGCTGGAGCCGCGCTACCGCATGCGGCAGTGGCTGCAGCAGGAGCTGCCGGCCATGCTCAGCACGGCCTTCATGGCGGTGGGCGTGTTCGCGCTGTTCGTGTGGTTCAGGCGCAGCCACGAAACCGGCTACCTGCTCTTCTTCAACCTGGCGACCACCTCCTTCCTGCGCAGCCTGCATTTCTATGTCGGCGTTCCGGTCGCCAACGACTGGTTCGCCTGGCTCACGGTCAACTCGCTGTTCTGGCTGGTGGCGGTGGTGCACTTCGCGCTGCGCCAGCTGCACGGCCGACCGCTGCGGTGGTTCACCGGCGCGGTGGTGGCGTGGACGGTGCTGACCGGCGTGCTGACGCTGCCGGGCCTGGCGATCCTGAGGAACACGCCGCAGGTCACGCCGCTGATCTACCTGGGCGCGGCGCTGATGGGGGTCGCCGTTGCGCTGGTGGGCGGCATCAGCGCCTGGCGCCGCTCCGGCGAGGGCCGCCTGGTGGCCGTGGGCATCGGCGTGTGCGTGCTGCTGGGGGTGTCCGACTGGTTGCTGCAGAACAATTTCGTGAGCCCCGAGGGCTGGTACCTGGGCGCCTACACCAACGCCGTCACCTTCAGCGTGTTCGGGGTGCTGCTGTACCGGCGCTACGTCAATGCCATTGCCGAGGTCGAGCGCGTCAACGCCAGCCTGGCCCAGCGCCTTGCGGCCCGCGAAGCCGAGCTCGAGCTCAGCCACCGGCGGCTGCGCGAGGTCGAGAGGAAGCAGACCATCAGCGACGAGCGCCAGCGCCTCATGCAGGACATGCACGACGGCCTGGGCTCCTCGCTGATCAGCGCCATCCGCTCCGTGGAGGGCGGCAGCATGAGYGACGAAAAGGTCTCGCAGGTGCTCAAGAGCTGCCTGGACGACCTCAAGCTCACCATTGATTCGATGGAGCCGCTCGAGGACGACCTGCTGCTGCTGCTGGCCACGCTGCGCTACCGGCTCGGCCCGCGGCTCGAGAGCTCGGGCGTGGCGCTGCAATGGCAGGTGCAGGAGCTGCCGGCGCTGGACTGGCTCGACCCGACCAGCGCGCTGCACATCCTGCGCATCGTGCAGGAGAGCATCGCCAACGTGCTGCGCCATACGCGCGCCACCGAGATCCGGGTGGCCACCGAGCGCCAGGCATCGGGCGTGCGGGTGAGCATCGAGGACAACGGCCAGGGCTTCAACGTCGAGAAGGCCCTGGCCGGTGCCGGCGGGCGCGGCA
>NZ_JBFTPJ010000243.1:0-6684 GCF_056398445.1 Variovorax sp. 01T439_2 | reverse complement strand
ACTCGGTGGCGGTCGTGATGCCGAACAGGATCACGCCCAGCACCACCAGCGTGAGCGTGGCCAGCGGCATCACCGACGACACCAGCATGCGCAGGATCTCGAACTGCTCCGCGTCCATGCGCCAGTAGTACCAGGCCAGCAGCGCGAGCGTGAAGAGGCTGGCCAGCAGGAAGCCGGTGTAGAAGGCCTCGGGCACGGCGGCGGTCTTCGGCGCATCGACCGCTTCGCCCAGCTGCTGCAGGCCGCTCTCGGCCGCCGCGGGCGCCGGGGCCTCGCTGCCGGGGGGCTCCTCGACGCCGCCCGGCGGCTCCTGCAGGCCGTCTTCCGCCGTGGGCTCCTTCGGTGCATCGGACGTCGGCGGTTCGGCCAGCCCGGTTCCGGACGACGAAGCTTCGGGCGGCGCCTGCTGCTGCTGCGCCACCGGCGCCTTGCCGCTGCTGCTGTTGTCCGCCTGCGAGTAGATCGCCACGTACCACCAGACCGACCCCAGCGTCGCGGCCGCGAGCGCCAGCGGCACCAGCGCGCTCAGCAGGCCGCGCAGCAACATCCACCAGGTGATGCGCACGCCCTCGGCCGCGCCGCGCAGCGCGCGCGCCGGCGACACCACGGCCGCCGCGAGCGCGGGCAGCATGCGCGGCGAATAGCTGGCCGCGATGTGCGCAACCCAGGGCGAGACGGGGGCGCGCTGCTGGTCGGCCGGCAGCTTGGGCGCGACCTTCGGCTGCAGCATGGCCCAGCCGATCACGTAGACCAGGTAGAGAAAGGCGAGGAAGAAGCCCGGGAACATYGCCGCCGCATAGAGCTTGACCACCGACTGCCCGGCCACGGCCGCGTACACGATGATCATCACCGAGGGCGGAATCAGGATGCCGAGCGTGCCGCCCGCCGTGATGACGCCGGCCGCCAGCCGCGTGTCGTAGCCGGCGTTGAGCATCGGCCGCATCGCGATCACGCCCATCAGCACCACCACCGCGCCGACCAGGCCGCTCGCGATGCCCCAGAAGGTGCAGACGATCAGCGTGGTCACCGCGAGCGATCCCGGCACGCGGCGGAAGGCCAGCTGCACGCTGTGGAACATCTTGTCGACCAGCGCGCCGCGCTCCATCACGTAGCCCATCAGCACGAACAGCGGGATCGACAGCAGCGTCTCGTTGGTCATGGCACCGAAGGCGCGCTGCACCATCAGGTCGAAGATCCTGTTGTCCAGCCAGTGCGCGGCGGGATCGTAGAAGGCGATGAAGCCGAAGAACATGCCCAGGCCCATCAGCGTGAACGCCGTGGGAAAGCCCAGCATGATCACGACCACGATCAGGCCGAGCATCGAGAGGCCGAGTGCGGGTTCGCTCACTGGGTGCCTCCCGTCGTGCCGCTCTTGCGCTGCTGCGCGGCCTGCTCGATGGCCTTGGCCTTGTCGATCACCTCGCGCTTGTCGGCCTCGTCGACGAGGGTGCTGCCGGCGAGCTGTTCGCCGACCACGTCCATTTCCTCCGCGTCCTTCAGGCGCGGCGCCCACGCGCCAGTCTTCAGGCACAGCGCGCAGCGCACCATCTCCGCAATGCCCTGCAGCAGCAGCACGGCGCCGGCCACCGGAATCACGAACTTGAAGGGGTAGAGCGGAATCGGGACGGCATTGAAGGTCTGCTCGCGCATGGCGAGCGATTCGCCGAAGTAGGTCCAGCCCGACCAGGTGAGCGCCACCACGCCGGGCAGGAAGAAGAGGATGAACAGCACGAGGTCGAGCGCGGCCTGCGTGCGCGGCTTCATGCTGCCGTAGAGGAAGTCGCCGCGCACGTGGCCGGCCTGCGAGAGCGTGTAGGCGCCGCCCATCATGAACAGGGTGCCGTAGAGCATGTTGTTGGCATCGAAGATCCAGGCAGTGGGCGCGTTGAGCGCATAGCGCTTGAAGACCTCGCCGCACACCAGCAGCATCAGCGCCACGATGAGCCACGAGAAGGTCTTGCCCACGACCATGCTGAACCGGTCGACGGCGTGGAGAAAGCGTTGGATGGTCATGGCGAGATGGACGGGGACCGTTCGTGAAGCACCGTGGAGCCGGCCTTGCCGGTCCACAGGTGCTGTCGTCCCCTGGCAGGGAGTTGGCGAAGCGACACGAAGCGCGCGCAGACCGAGGGGTCAGCTCTTCTTCTTGCCGAAGTAGTGCGCGTAGGCCATCTTGAAGTCCACCCCGTAGTCGTTCTGCCATTGCAGCGCGCGTTCGGCGAAGATGCGCTGCGAATCCAGCACCTTCTTGAACAACGGGTTCTCCGCGGCTTTCTTCTCGATGGTCTTGTCCCATGCCGCGAGCTGTGCGCGCAGCACCGCATCGGGCGTCTTGTAGAACTTGATGCCGGCCTTCTTCATGTCGGCATAGTCCTGCGAGTTGCGCTGCACGGCCTTCCAGCTCATGTCGGCGCTCGCGGCCTGCACGGCGTAGTCGATGATGGAGCGCAGCTCCTGCGGCAGCGCGCTGTACTTGCCCTTGTTGAACAGCACCTCGAACTGCTCGCCCGACTGGTGGAAGCTTTGCAGCATGCAGTTCTTCACCACGTCGGGAAAGCCGAGCACGCGGTCACTCGACGCGTTGTTGAACTCGGCCGCATCGATCAGCCCGCGGTCCAGCGCGGGCACGATCTCGCTGCCGGGCAGCGGGTTCACCGCCGTGCCCATCTCGGTGAACATGTCCACCGCGAGCCCCACGGTGCGGAACTTGAGGCCCTTCATGTCCTCCACCTTGGCCACCGGCTTCTTGAACCAGCCCAGCGGCTGCGTGGGCATGGGGCCGTAGAGGTACGACACCACCTCCATGTTCAGGCTCTTGTAGATCTCGTCGAGCAGCGCCTTGCCGCCGCCGTAGTTGTGCCAGGCCAGCACCGTGTTGGCGTCCATGCCGAAGCCCGGCCCCGAACCCCACAGCGCGAGCGCCGAGTTCTTGCCGTAGTGGTAGGCGACCACGCCATGGCCGCCGTCCAGCGTGCCCTTGTTCACCGCCTCGAGCAGCTGAAAGGCCGGGACCACCGCGCCCGAGGGCAGCACCTCGATCTTCAGGCGGCCGCCCGCCATGTCATTGACCTTCTTCGCGAAGTCCTGCGCATATTCGTGGAAGATGTCCTTGGCTGGCCAGGTGCTCTGGAAGCGCAGCGAGGTGGTCTGGGCCATGCTGACCATCGGCGCCGACATGGCGCCTGCGGCCACGGCCGCGCCCTTGAGCAGGCTGCGGCGGCGGGGCGATTTGCTGTCTGTCATGTTGTCTCTCTCCGTACAAGTTCTGATGACAAGGAAACCCTGCCCGCCTCTTGGCGTTATCGTGTGGCAGGCCCAAGCCGCATCTTTGGCGCGCAGGAAAACGCGACAAACAGGGTTTTCACGAACTGGTGAAAAATTCCGTCATCCGGCGAGGGCGCCGGGCAACGAAAGAAGACCGCTGCCCTTGAAGTAACCCTATCGATTGGAAGGACGAGAAAGAGATGACCGAACCCGTTGGTGAAAAAGGCTATGCCGGCGACGTGACGCCCGAGCAGGCCGCGCAGTGGATGGCGAGTGGCGAGGCCGTGCTGGTCGACGTGCGCACCGATGCCGAGCGCGAATGGGTCGGCTACGTGCCCGGCGCCGTGCCGCTGGCCTGGAAGCAGTGGCCGGGCATGGCGCTCAACCCGGCTTTCGACGGCGGCATTCGCGCCGCGGGCGAAGACGGCAACAAGAAGCTGGTGCTGCTGTGCCGCAGCGGCGTGCGCTCCATCGCCGCCGCCCGGCGCGCCACCGAACTGGGCCTGGAGGCCTACAACATCCTCGAAGGTTTCGAGGGCAATCCGGACGAGAGCGGCCACCGCGGGCAGATCGGCGGCTGGCGCAAGCGCGGGCTGCCTTGGAAGCAGAACTAGGTTCGGGCTCGGGCTTTGTTCAGGGCGCGCTCCCGCCGACGGGGGACATTCGCGGAGGGGTGTACCCGGTGGCCTGTGCACGCCGCCCTGAACAACAGCGCCAAACAAAACCACCCAATAAAAAAGCCCACCGAAACCAGTGGGCCTTTCCGCAGCAGTTGGCGGTTGAATCAGCTCACAGCGCCGGAATGCGCAGCTTCTGCCCCGGATAGATCTTGTCCGGATGGCTCAGCATCGGCTTGTTCGCCTCGAAGATCGCGTTGTACTTGTTGGCGTCGCCGTAGTACTTCTTGGAGATGGCCGACAGCGTGTCGCCCTTCACCACGTCGTGGTACTGCGCCGGCGGGGCGGGCGGTGCGACCAGGTTGTTGTCGACGCTCGTCACGTTCGCCACGTTGCCCGCGGCCAGCGCGGCTTTTTCGCTGGCTTCCTGCGAAGGCGCCTGGCCGGACAGCGTCACCACGCCGCTGCTCGCGGTGTAGGTCACTTCCAGGCCCGTGAGGCCGAGATTCTGCGTCTCGATGTAGGTCTTGATGGCGGCCGCGGCCTTGGCGTTGGCGTCCGGCTCGGCCGCCTGCGCCGACGATCCGCCGAACAGCTTCTCGCCGGCTTCCTTGATGAAACTAAGCAAACCCATGGTTCTCTCCTTGCGCCTTGGTTGAGGGGAATCGCGAATGTAGCGGCGAAACCGGGCACGGCCGCGTAGGTCCGCGCCGCGTGTGTCAACGATGCGCCAGCATCCGCGACAACAAAGTCGCAATAATCCCGCCCATGGCATCCCCCTTCCTCGCGATCGACATCGGCAATACCCGCCTCAAATGGGCGCTCTACGATGCGGCGCATCCGGGGGCCGCGCTGCAGGCGCATGGGGCGGAGTTCCTCGACCACATCGAGCGGCTGGCCGACGGCCCCTGGGCCGACCTGCCCGCGCCCGGCTCCATGCTCGGCTGCGTGGTGGCCGGCGACGCGGTGCGCCGCCGCGCCGAGGAGCAGATCGTCGAGCGCTTCGACTGCGCGCCGCGCTGGGTGGTGTCGAGCGCGGCCGAGGCCGGCATCGTCAATGGCTACGACCATCCCACGCGGCTGGGCGCCGACCGCTGGGTGGCGATGATCGGCGCGCGCCACCGGATGCTGGACGCGGGGTCGGCGCGGCCGATGGTGGTGGTGATGATCGGCACCGCCGTGACGGTCGAGGCCATCGATGCCGGCGGCAAGTTCCTGGGCGGGCTGATCCTGCCGGGCCACGGCATCATGCTGCGCGCGCTGGAGTCGGGCACCGCGGGCCTGCACGTGCCGACCGGAGAGGTGCGCGAATTCCCCACCAACACCAGCGACGCGCTCACCAGCGGGGGTACCTATGCCATTGCCGGTGCAGTCGAGCGCATGGTGCAGCACGTGCGCTCGCACTGCGGCGCCGAGCCGGCCTGCTACATGACCGGCGGCGCGGGCTGGAAGATGGCGCCCGTGATGAACGGGCATTTCGAACTGGTCGAGAGCCTGATCATGGACGGCCTGCTGGTGATCGCCCAGGCGCGGGGCTGACCCCATCCAGGGCCTCGGTCAGGGCCGCATCAGCGCCTCGGCCACGGCCTGGAAGGCCGGCAGCGTGAGCGGATCGTTGCCCGCACTGGCCGCCACCGGGTGCGCGGCATAGCGCACGATCACCATTTCCGCCTTCGGATCGACATAGATGCTCTGGCCGTGGATGCCGCGCGCCATGTAGGCGCCGTGCGGGTTGTGCGTGACCCACCACATGTTGCGGTACGACCAGCCCGGCAGCAGCGCGTAGCCGGCCTTGGCGAACTTGGCCGGGTCGGCGCCGCGCGCGATGTCCTCGACCACCGCCTTGGGAATGGCCTGCTGCCCGTTGAGCGCGCGGCCGCCGTTGCGCATGGTCTCGCCGAAGCGCGCCAGGTCGCGCAGCACGGTGTTGAGGCCGCCGCCGCCCGACTCGGTGCCGATGCGGTCGACCATGAAGTAGGCGTCCTGCTCGGCACCGATGCGGCGCCAGATCTTCTCGCTCAGCAGGTCGGCGAGCGGCTGGCCGCTGGCGCGGCGCAGGATCCAGGCGAGCACCTCGGCGTTCACCGTCTTGTAGGCGAAGGCGGCGTCGTGCGCGCCTTCCTTCTTCAGCGTGGCGAGGAATTCGTAGAAGGACTTCGGGCCCGTGTAGTTCGGGCCCTGCGCCAGCATGCCACCGGCGCGCGCGTAGTCCCAGATCTCGGCCTTCGGGTCGGCGTAGTTTTCCGAGTAGTGCACGCCGATGGTCATGTCCATCACCTGGCGCACCGTGGCGTCGCCGTAGGCCGTGTCCTTGAGCTCGGGCAGGTAGCGCGTGACCGGCGCCGACGGGTCGAGCCTGCCCTCGTCCGCGAGGATGGCCGCCAGCGTGCCGACAAAGGACTTGGTGACCGACATCGCAATGTGCGGCCGCTCGGGCGTGAGGGCGCCGAAGTACTTTTCGTAGACCACGCGGCCGCGGTGCAGCACCAGGATGCCGTCGGTGTAGGTGCGCGGGATCATCTGGCCGAAGCTCAGCGTCTCCTCGCTGCCCAGCGGCTTGAAGGTCACGGCCTCGAGATCGCTGCGCGGCGCCGCCGGCAGGGGACTCGGCGCGCCGCTGCCGCGCCACACGTTGGCCGTGGGCACGGTTTCGCGCACATGCGAGAAGCTCCAGCGCGTGCGCGGAAACACGCCGCCCGCCGGATCGTCGAAGGTGATGAGCCTGTCGGGCGGGGGCGGAAAGCCCTTCATCCAGCCCATCGCCTCGACCGAGGTGGCCGCGGGATCGGGAGGGGAGGTGGCG
>NZ_JBFTPJ010000242.1:0-6690 GCF_056398445.1 Variovorax sp. 01T439_2 | reverse complement strand
GGCTCAGATCGCGTCGAGCGGAAAGACCGGCCTGCGCACCTTGGAGAACGGAAACAGGCCGTAGTCCGAACTGGTCACGCCCGGGCTGTCGCACTCCACCAGCGCAGCCGAGAGCGGCTCGAACACCGGCCGGCAGTACATGCGCGACTTGAGCAGCAGGAAGCGTTCCTTGCGCGGATCGAGCCCCGCGCATTCGAAGACGCCGATGTCCCAGGGCTCCTGCGTGCGCTCGGTCACCACGATGCGCGCCGCGCCGATATCGAACAGCACCGTGCGGCCCATGCTGCTGCGCTGGCCGGTGTAGGTGGGGCCGGTGATCACGTATTCGCCGTTGCCGATGGTGCGCACCGTGCCGGTCAGCGCCATGGGCTTCTTCGACAGCCCGATGCCTTCGAGCGACACCTTGTTGCCAAGGGCCACCGTCACCTCTGCGCCCTCGCCCGCCGCGATCAGCGCGGCCACCGCCTCCGGATCGCACAGCGGACCGACGCCGATGCCATCGAGCCCCTGCGCCAGCGCTTCCTGCAGCACGTCCATGGTGTCGCAGCTGCCGCCCGACATGCAGTTGTCGCCATGGTCGAGCAGCAGCACCGGGCGCGTCGCGCCCTCGGCGATAGCCTTGGCGCGCGCAATCGACTCGGCCAGTGGCTCGCTGCGGTAGATGAAGGCCTCGCGCTCGTCCCACATCTGCCTGGCGATCCGGTCGGCCGTGGCCTGCGCGCGCTCGGGCGCTTCGGCATCGACCACCACCACGCTCATGCAGGGCGCCTCGATGTCCGACAGCGAGAAGCCCGCAAAGATCGATACCGCGAGCGATTCCGATTTTTCGGCTTCGCGCGCTGCCTCGATGGCCCGCTGCATCGCGCCGGTGAACGAGGCGCTGCGCAGCGTGTGCGCCATCAGCGGCAGCGGATGCCAGCGCATCGCGGGCCTGCTGCGCCCTTCGAGCAGGTCGAACAGCAGGCGGCCGGCATGCGCGCCGGTCTCGTACATGTCGATGTGCGGATAGGTCTTGAAGCCGACGATCAYATCGGCATTGCCGACCATCGCGGGCGTGACATTGGCATGCAGGTCGAGCGCCACGCCAATGGGCACGCCGGGCGCCGCGGCGCGCAGCCGCACGAGCAGGTCGCCTTCGCCGTCGGCGCTGTTCTGCGCCACCATCGCGCCGTGCAGGTCGAGCAGGATGGCATCGCAGCCCGGCGCCGCATCGACGATGCATTGGGTGAGCGTGCTGTAGGCCCCGGCATCGACAGGCCCGCTCGGATTGGCCGAGGCCGACACCGGCGTGACCAGCGTGGCGCCGGCCTGCTCGGCCAGGTCGATGAAGGCCGACATCGCCGTGCGCATGCCCTTGTTGTCCCTGTAGGCCTGCGCTCCGAACGTGGGGCCGTCGGGCCCGAAGGCCGCGAGCGGCGTGGGCACCGGCGAGAAGGTGTTGGTCTCGTGGTTGAGCCTTGCGATCAGCACCTTCATGACGACGCCACTCCCGCGCTTTGCAGCATCGCCTGCAGCAGCACATTGCAGCCGGCCTCGAGGTGGCCGGGCTGCGCATCCTCGATCTCGTTGTGGCTGATGCCGTCGAGACAGGGCACGAAGATCATCGCCGTGGGGCACACGCGCGCAAGGTACACCGCATCGTGGCCCGCGCCGCTGATCACGTTCATCCAGGTCATGCCCTGCTGCTGCGCGGCCTCTCGAATGGCCGACACCAGCRCAGGCGTGAAGGGCTGCGGCGGAAAGTAGACGACCTGCTCCACCGTGGCCTCGACCTTGCCCTTGGCGGCGATGCGCTGTACCGCCTCCTTCAGCTCGGCGTCCATGGCCGACAGCACCACGTCGTCGGCTGCGCGCAGGTCGACGCTGAGCTTCACGCGGCCCGGGATCACGTTGCGCGAATTCGGATAGTTGTCGATCCAGCCCACCGTGCCGCGCGCATGCGGCGCATGGGCCAGCGCGATGCGGTTGACCTCGATCACCAGTTCGGAGGCCGCGAGCAGCGCGTCCTTGCGCAGCTCCATGGGCGTGGGGCCGGCATGCGCTTCCATGCCCTGCACCACCACGTCGTACCAGCGCTGGCCGAGCGCGCCCTCGACCACGCCGATCACGCGCTCGTTGGCCTCGAGCACCGGTCCCTGCTCGATGTGCGCCTCGAAATACGCGCCCACGGGCGAGGCCGCGGCCGAAGCCGGCGCGCTGCCCGCATAGCCGATGGAAGCCAGCGCCTCGGCCACGCTGATGCCGTCGTTGTCGCGCTGCGCGAGGGCATGCTCGAGCGTGAAGGCATCGGCGAACACGCCCGAGCCCATCATCACGGGCACGAAGCGCGAGCCTTCCTCATTGGTCCACACCGCAATTTCCAGCGGCGCTTCGGTCACGACCTTCGCATCGTTGAGGCTGCGGATCACCTCCAGCCCGGCCAGCACGCCATAGTTGCCGTCGAACTTGCCGCCCGTGGGCTGGGTGTCGATGTGGCTGCCGGTGACCACCGGCGGCCGCGTGTTGTCGCGGCCGGCGCGACGCGCAAAGATGTTGCCGATCCGGTCGACGCGCACCTCGCAGCCGGCTTCGCGCGCCCAGCGGGTGAAGAGGTCGCGGCCCTGGCGGTCGAGGTCGGTCAGCGCGATGCGGCAGACGCCGCCCTTCTCGGTGGCGCCGAGCTTCGCCAGTTCCATCAGCGAATTCCAGAGACGGTCGCCGTTGATGCGCAGTGGGGTGGGTGAGTTCATGGCTTTGCAAAAAGAAGAAGGGATGCGCGAAGCCTCAAGCAAGGCCCACGCCCAGATAGCGGTCTTTCACATCGTGGTCGGCCATGAAGGCGGCGTTGCCCGCCTCGTGGACGATCACGCCCTGCTCCAGGATGTAGTGGCGGTCCGCCAGCTGCACGCAGACTTCCAGGTTCTGCTCGACCAGCAGGATGGCCACGCCGGCCGCCTTGATGAGCTTGAGCTGAGCGACGATTTCCTCCACGATCACCGGCGCGAGGCCTTCGACCGGCTCGTCGAGGATCAACAGCCGCGGGTGGTTCATGAGCGCGCGGCCGATGGCCAGCATCTGCTGCTCGCCGCCCGAGAGCTGGCCGCCGCCGTTGCGGCGCCGCTCCTTCAGGCGCGGGAAGATGCGGTAGATGTCGTTCAGCTGCCAGGGCGAATCGCGGCGCTGGCCGAGCAGCAGGTTTTCTTCCACCGTGAGCAGCTTGAAGACCCCGCGGTGCTCGGGCACCAGGCACACGCCGCGCGTGGCAATGCGATGCGGCGGCAGGCCCGCGATGTCCGCGCCCCGGAAGCGCACGCGGCCGCCGGTGGGCGTGACCGCACCGGCAATGCCCTTGAGCGTGGTCGACTTGCCTGCGCCGTTGCGGCCCAGCAGCGTGACCAGTTCGGCCTCGCCGACCGTCATCGACACGCCCTGCAGCACGTGGCTCTTGCCGTAGTGGGCATGCAGCGCCTCGACCTCGAGGATATTGCCGCTCATGCCTTGCCCCCGGTGATCATGTTGCCCAGGTAGGCCGTGCGCACGCGCGCATCGGCCCGGATGTCGCCCGGCAGCCCTTCGGCCAGCACGCGGCCCAGCTGCATCACGGTCACGGTGTCGGAGATGTCCATCACGATGTTCATGTTGTGCTCGATCAGCACCACGGTGTGGGCGTCGCGCAGGCCGCGGATCAGCCGCTTCATGTCGTCGAGGTCGTCGATGCCCATGCCCGAGGTGGGCTCGTCCAGGAAGATGGCCTTGGGCTTGGCGGCCAGTGCCATGCCCACTTCGAGGCGGCGCTGCTGGCCGTGCGACAGCTCGCTCGCGGGCACGTCGGCCAGCCGCTGCAGGCCCACGCGTTCCAGCACCTCGGCCACCGTCTCGGCGCAGGCGCGTTCGCCGACCGGCGCGCGCCAGCAGTTCATGGCCTGGCGCGGCGCGATGCCCTGCGCCGCCACGCGCAGGTTCTCGCGCACCGAAAGGCTCGCGAACAGGCTGGTCACCTGGAACGAGCGCGCCATGCCGCGCTGCACGCGCTTGTGGTCAGGCTCATGCGTCACGTCGTGGCCGTCGAACAGGATGCGGCCGCCCGTGGTGGTGCCGGTGCCCGTGAGCATGTGGAACAGCGTGGTCTTGCCGGCGCCGTTCGGACCGATCACCGAGTGCACGGTGTTGCGCTTGATCTTCAGGTCGACCCCGCCGAGCGCGGCAAACTTGCCGTAGTGCTTGGTGACGCCAATGGCTTCGATGAGGATATCGCTCATGCCTGTTCTCCCTGCACGGCCGGCACCTTGGCGGCGGCCGGCACCTTGCGGAATACGCGCCGCCATGCACTCTCGCCCAGGCCCCAGAGACCGCGCTGCATACCGATGCTCACCGCAATCAGCATCAGCCCCAGCAGCAGCAGCCACCGCGGCCACAGCGTGGAGAGCCAGTCGGCCAGCAGCACATAGAAAGCCGAGCCCAGCACCGAGGCAAACAAGTTGCCGGTGCCGCCGATCACGGTGATGACCAGGATCATCTCGCTCGTGTGGTATTCAGCATTCGACAGCGGCGCAATGCCGGTCATCATGGCGTGCAGCCCGCCCGCGAGGCCCGTGACGGCGCCCGAGATCACGAAGGCCAGCAGCTTGAAGCGCTTGAGGTCGTAGCCCACCGCGGCGGCGCGGTCCTCGTTGTCGCGGATGGCCAGCAGCGTGCGGCCGAACACCGAATCGGTCACGCGCAGCAGCAGGCCGAAGGCGATGAGGAACATCACGGCCACGAAGGCGTAGTACTTCCAGGGCGTGTCCATGAAGGCGGGGCGCGGCACGTCGAGCAGGCCGTTGTCGCCACCCGTGAGCCCCGACGCGGTGTACGCCACAAAGTAGAACATCTGCGCGAAGGCCAGCGTGAGCATCACGAAGTAGGTGCCGCGCTGGCGGATCGCGACCCAGCCGACCACCGCCGCGCCCAATGCGCCCATGGCAACGGCCGCGAGCAAGGCAAGCGGCATCGGCAGCGAAAGCCGCGTGAGCAGGATCGCGATGGTGTAGCTGCCGAGGCCGAAGAAGATGCCCTGACCGAACGAGAGCAGCCCCGTGTAGCCCAGCAGCAGGTTGCAGCCCAGAGCCGCCAGCGCGTAGATCAGCACCTCGCTCGCGAGCGAACCCGAGCGCAGAACCAGCGGCAGGACCAGCGCAACGACGAGCGCCAAAAGGAAAGTGATTTTTTTGGGCATGGCGATGTTCATCCTCTGCGGCCGAGCAGGCCATGCGGGCGCAGCAGCAGCACGGCCCCCATCGCCACGTAGATCATCAGGCTCGCGCCCGGCGGCCAGATGGTGCTCATGAGGCTCTGCACGATGCCGATCAAGAGGCCGCCGACCAGTGCGCCGCCGAAGCTGCCGAGCCCGCCGATCACCACCACCACGAAGGCCACGCTGAGCGCCTCCACGCCCATGAAGGGCTCCGCGCCCCGGATCGGCGCGGCCAGCACGCCTGCCAGCGCCGCCGTGGCCGCACCCAGCGCGAACACCAGGCTGAACACGCGGAACACATTGATGCCGAGCAGCGACACCATCTCGGTCGACTCGCTGCCCGCGCGCACCGCGCTGCCCAGGCGCGTGCCTTCGAGCACCCACCACAGCAGCACCGCGAGCACGGCGGTGAAGCCGATCACGAACAGCCGGTACTTGGGATAGATGAAGCTGCCCCACATCACCACGCCCTGCAGCAGGTCGGGCGTGGCCACGCTGTTGCCCAGCGGCCCCCAGAACACGATGACGATCTCCTGCACCGCGAGCGCAAGGCCCACGGTCACGAGAATGTGGAACTCATGCGCCTTGGCATAGACGCGGCGCAGCAGCAGCTTCTCGGCCAGCCAGCCGAGCGCGCCCACGAACAGCGGCACCAGCACCAGCGCGGCCCAGAAGTCGAGCCCCCACTGCATGGCCTGGAAGCACAGGTACGCGCCCAGCAGGTAGAAGGCCCCGTGCGCAAAGTTCACGAAGCGCAGCAGGCCGAACACGATGGACAAGCCAACGGCCAGCAGGAAATACAGCATGCCGATGCCGATTCCGTTGATGGTCTGGAGCAGGTAGACGGTCATGGGCGCGTCGGTGTCCTTGGCGTGCTCAGGCCAGCTTGCAGCCGGTCTTGTCGAGCGGAAGGAAGGACTTGCCCGAACTCACCACGTCCACATAGTCGGCCGGGTTCTTCATCTTCGACTTGGCCTTGCCCTTGAGCAGGTAGTAGTCCTTGATGACCTGGTGGTCGGCCTTGCGGATTTCTTCCGTGCCCGTGAGCCCCTCGTACTTCATGCCTTCGAGCGCCGCGATGACAGCCTTCTGGTCCACGGTGCCGGCCTTGACGATGCCGTCGATCAGGATCTTGGTGCAGACATACGAGCCCGCGAGGCTGTAGTTGGGCACGATCTTGAGCTTGTCGGCCGTGAGCTTCACCAGGTCCTTGTTGAGGGTGGTGTCGGCCGTGTGCCAGTACTGCGCGCCAAAGTAGACGCCGTCGCACAGGTCCGCGCCCAGTTCGTCGAACTGCTCCAGGCCCGAGGCCCAGGCCATGAGGATCGTCATGTTCTTGTGCATGCCGAAGCTCACCGCCTGGCGCAGCGCGGCCGACGACTGCGCGCCGAAGTTCAAGAGCAGCAGCACGTCGGGCTTGGCGGCCATGGCGTTGGTCAGGTAGCCGCTGAACTCCTTCTCGTTGAGCGAGTGGTAGC
>NZ_JBFTPJ010000241.1:0-6703 GCF_056398445.1 Variovorax sp. 01T439_2 | reverse complement strand
GACCAACCCATGTGAAGCGCCTGTAAGCACTCGGCGGGACTTTGTGTAGAGGTGTTTCCTCGAAAGTAGTACCTTTGTAGGCACTTACTGCGCCCACTACTCCTGCAGTTCGCGCAGATCGACGGCCGCGGCCATGGCGGCATGGCCTGCCTTGTTGGGGTGCAGGTGGTCGCCGTTGTCGTAGGCGGGGTTCAACGTCGTCGGATCGGCCGGGTTGCGCAGCACGGCGTCGAAATCGATCATGCCGTCCACGTCCTGGCGGCTGCGGATCCAGCGGTTGACCTCGCCGCGCATGGCCTCGGTGGCCTCGGTCCAGTAGGGCGTGTTCCTGAACGGCGGCACGGTGCCGATCAGCACCTTCACGCCCTTGGCGCGGGCCTGCTTGATCAGCTGCTGCAGACCATCGGTGATGCGCTCGGCCGTCGCCACCTCATGGTCCGGCGTCGGCCGCCCCGGCAGCACGAACACGCTGCGGCCGATGTCGTTGGTGCCCAGCAGGATCATCACGTGCGTCACGCCGCTCTGCCCGAGCGCATCGCGCGCAAAGCGCGACAGGCCGTTGGGGCCGATGCCGTCGACCAGCAGCCGGTTGCCGCCGATGCCCATGTTCAGCACCGAAACCGCCTGCGCCGCGGCAGGACTGTTGCGCAGGCGCGTGGCGAGCAGTTCGGGGTACGAGCCGTCGCCCGCCTCGCCGCCGCCCGCGGTGATCGAGTCGCCGAAGGCCACCACCGTGCGCACGGGCTGCGTCGCCATCACGTCGAGTCCGGTCACGATGTGGTTCAGCGGCAGGGGCGCGGCATCGTGCAGCCTGGGCGCTGCAACGGCGTTGCCGCCCGCCACCCAGACGGTGCCGGGGGATTGCAGGTGCACGGTTGCAAAGGGCACGGCGCGGTCGAAGAAGGCGCTCACCGCCACCGCCTGCCCGGCGTCGACCTTCAGGTCGGCGCCGTCGCTCCAGGCTTCGGCGCCCGGCGCGATGACCGTGCTTGCGCGCCCACCGAAGCGCAGCTTGCGCAGCGTGGCCGGCGAGACCGCGCCGCCACCGGTGCCCTGGCCCACGCTGGCCTCGGCGATGCGCATAGGTGTCTTGCCGAACCGATTCGAGAAGCGGATGCGAACGCGCTCGCCGCGCAGCGCGGGCTCGACCTGCTGCCGCAGTGTCTGTCCGCGGAACGCATCGCCGCCGGGCCGGGGCGCCGCAGCCGTGAGGAGCGGATTCGCACTGAGTTCGCGGAAATCCACCGGCGCGGCCGCCCATCCGGCCACCCAGTGCGCCTCGGCAGGCTGCTTCGGCCGCGCGTCGGGCTGAACGGCCTGCACGGCCACGGCCACGACGAACAGCAGGCAACCCACTGCGGCCATCCAATGCCGCAGAGCACCTTGGCGAAGAGCGAAGAACCAATGCGAACCCAGTTTCATGCACGCAAAGCGCTTCAGTTTACGAAGCCGCCTTGCCATTGCATGTGACGAGGTCTAGTGCATGGTTACCAAGTGTCTACATAGGGCGACGCGGTTTGCGCAGAGCGCCCCGCGGAGGCGAGTCCGCGCACCAGCCAGGTGCGGGTTTCGGCGGGATCGATCACCGCATCGATCTCGAGCGTCTGCGCCATGTGGATCGCCTCGCCATTGGCGTATTGCTGCGCCACCAGCGTCTTGAACAGCGCGTCGCGCTCGGCGCCCTCGGCCGCCGCCGCCAGCTCCTTGCGATAGCCCAGGCGCACCGCGCCCTCGAGCCCCATCGCGCCGAATTCGCCGGTCGGCCAGGCCACCGTGAACACCGGCGCATCGAAGCCGCCGGCCGTCATGGCCTGCGCGCCCAGGCCGTAGCCCTTGCGCAGCACCACCGCAAAGAAGGGCACGCGCAGGTGCGAGGCCACCATGAACATGCGGCAGACATGGCGCACCTGCGCCTGCGCCTCGATCTCGGGGCCGACCATGAAGCCGGGCGTGTCGCACAGCGAGACGATCGGCAAGCCGTGCGCATTGCACAGCTGCATGAAGCGCGCCGATTTGTCGGCCGCCTCCACGTCGATCGCGCCGCCCAGGTGGTGCGGGTTGTTGGCCATCAGCCCCACCGGCTTGCCCTCGATGCGCGCGAGCGCAGTGACGATGCCGGCGCCGAAGCCCACTCGCAGCTCGAGCAGCGAGCCCGTGTCGGCCACGCCGCGCATCGCGGCGCGCACGTCGTACACGCGCAGCCGGTTCTCGGGCACCACGTGGCGCAGCGCGCGCGGGTCGGCGCATTGCCAGTCGCTCACCGGCCCCTGGAAATACGAAAGGTATTGCTTTGCCGCAGCCACCGCCGCGGCCTCGTCTTCCACCAGGACGTCGATCACGCCGTTGCGCGACTGCACGCTGCTCGGCCCGATCTGCTCGGGCGCGAAGCTGCCGAGCCCGCCGCCCTCGATCATCGCSGGGCCGSYCATGCCGATGTTGSYGYCGCGYGTGGCRATGATSACGTCGGCGCAGCCCAGCAGCGCCGCGTTGCCCGCGAAGCAGCGGCCATGCACGATGCCCACCACCGGCACCTTGCCCGAGAGCGCCGCGAACTGGCTGAAGGTGTGGTTGTTGAGGCCCGCGACGATCGGCATATCGGTATCGCCCGGCCGCCCGCCGCCGCCTTCGGCGAACAGMACCACCGGCAGCTTCAGCTGGTGCGCGATCGACAGCATGCGGTCGGTCTTGTGGTGGTTGCGCATGCCCTGCGTACCGGCCAGCACCGTGTAGTCGTAGGCCAGCACCGCGCAGCGCGAGGCCTCGGGGCCGAACAGCTTCGCGTTGATGCTGCCCAGGCCCGTCACCATGCCGTCGGCCGGCGTGTTGGCGACCAGGTCTTCGAGCGTGCGGCGGCGCGTTTGCGCGGCGATGGCGAGCGCGCCGTATTCGATGAAGTTGCCGGCATCGGCGGCGGTATCGCACAGGTCAGCGATGTTCTCGCGCGCGGTGCGCCCGCCCTGCGCATGCCGCTTGGCCACGGCCGCGCCGCGGTTGGCATCGAGCGTGAAGGCATGGCGGTCGATCACCTTCTGCAGGTCGGGGCGGATCGCATCGAGGTCCTGTTCGGTGCGCGCCTCGGCTGCGGCCGCCTCGGCATCGACCGGCTCCAGCCGCACCAGCGACTGGCCTTCGACGAGGTAGTCGCCGGGTTCGGCCAGCAGCGCAACCACGCGGCCCGCGACCGGCGCGTGCAGCAGGTGCTCCATCTTCATGGCCTCGAGCACGCCGAGCTGCGCACCGGCAGGCAGCACATCGCCCACCGCCACTTCGAACTGCACCAGCTTTGCGGGCATCGGCGCCTTGATCGCCAGGCCGTCCGCATCGTCGTTTTCGATTGCCGCCGCCTGCGCATCGACAGGTGCGATCTTCTTCGCATGCTTTTCAAGCGATGCCGCGGCGGCCAGCAGGTCGCCCAGATGCGCTTCGACGAAGCGCGTGTGCACCGCCTGGCTTGCGAACTCGGGCCGCGCCGCAATGGCGCGCAGCAATGCAATATTGGTCGCGATGCCGTCGATGCGGCATTCGTCCAGCGCGCGCAGCGAGCGGCGCAGCGCGTCGGCAAAACGCGGCGACGGCGAATGCACGATCAGCTTGGCAAGCAGCGTGTCGTAGTGCGGCGATGGCGCAAGGCCTGCATAGCCGTGCGTGTCGACGCGCACGCCGGGCCCGCTCGGCAGGTCGAAGCGCGCGAGCGTGCCGCCCGAGGGCCGTGCGCTGCCATGGGCATCGAGCGTCTCGGCGTTGATGCGCCATTGCACTGCAAACCCGCGCTGCACCGCCGTGCGGCCGGCTTCCACGCCGAGCGCCTTCAAGGACTGGCCGGCTGCCACCGCCATCTGCAGCTGCACGAGATCCAGGCCCGTCACGGCCTCCGTCACCGTGTGCTCGACCTGCAACCGCGGGTTCGCCTCGATGAAGACGAAAGGGAGCGTGGGCGACTGTGCATCGACGAGGAATTCGAAGGTGCCCAGGCTGCGGTAGCCCGCGGCCTGGGCCATGCGCAGCGCGGCCTGCGTGATGGACGTGCGCAGCGCATCGGGCAGCGAGGGGCTCGGCGCGATCTCCACCAGCTTCTGGAAACGCCGCTGCAGGGTGCACTCGCGCTCGCCGAGGCTGGCCACGGCCTGGCCGTCGCCGAGCACCTGAATTTCGATATGGCGCGCATTGCGCATCAGGCGCTCCACGTACACGCCTTCGACGCCGAAGGCCGCCTTGGCCTCGGACATGCAGCGCGCATGTGCTTCGGAGAGTTCGTCCGCATTCATGACAGCGCGCATGCCGCGCCCGCCACCGCCGCCGATGGCCTTGATCATCACGCCCGCGGCGCCCTGCGCCTGCTGCTCGGCAAAGAAGGTCTGCGCCTGCGCGAGCGTCACGGCGCCGGCGCTGCCGGGCATCACGGGAACGTCGCACTGGGTGGCGAGTGCGCGTGCACGCGCCTTGTCGCCGAACAGCGCCAGCTGCTCGGGTGCGGGGCCGATGAAGACCAGCCCCGCCTCCGCGCAGGCCTCTGCAAAGTCCGCGCGTTCGCTCAGGAAGCCGTAGCCGGGATGCACCGCGTCGCAGCCCTGCGCCTTTGCTACGCCGATCAGCGCGGCAACATCGAGGTAGGCCGAGGGCCCGGCCGCATCGAGCGCGACGGCCACGTCGGCCAGCTGCACATGCAATGCCGAGGCATCGTCGCGCGCATGCACCGCCACGCTCGCAATGCCGAGGTCGCGCAGCGCACGCACCAGGCGCACCGCGATCTCTCCGCGGTTGGCAATCAGGACTTTGGAGAACAAGGGAGGACCTTTCAGGCTTTGTCTTTCAGCAGGCGCCGCAGCACCTTGCCGGCACCGGTGGTCGGCAAGGCATCGATGAAGCTCACGGCGCGCGGCGCCTTGTAGCTGGCCATGTTGTCGCGCGACCAGGCGATGAGCGCATCGGCCTCGAGCGCCGCGCCGGGCTTGCGCACGATGAAGGCCTTGACGACCTCGCCCTTCTCGGCATCGGGCTGCGCAATGACCGCGGCCTGGGCCACCGCGGGATGCTTGATGAGGATGGTCTCGACCTCCTCGGGGAACACGCTGTAGCCCGAGACCTTGATCATCTCCTTGAAGCGGCCGATGAAGGTCAGGTAGCCGTCGGCATCGAGCTTGCCCATGTCGCCGGTGTGCACCCATCCATTGCGCAGCGTGGCCGCTGTGGCCTCGGGCTTGTTCCAGTAGCCCTTGAAGGAGCCGGGGCTCGCGAGCACGATCTCGCCGACCTCGCCCGCGGGCAGGTCGRCTTGCGTGTCGGGATCAATGATGCGGATGCGCACGCCCGGCACCGCAACGCCCTGGGTGCCCCAGCGCGGCGCATGGTGCGGCGTGTAGGTGTCGCAGGTGTGGGTTTCGCTGAGCCCGTAGGCGGCCTCGAACGACGTGCAGTTGGGCGCATGCGCGCGCCACTGCGCGGCCAGCGGCTCGGTGAAGGCGATGCCGAAGCTCGTGACCGGATTGCGCCGCAGGCTCGAGAGGTCGAAGCCCGCGATGTCCGGCACCTGCATGCAGGCCACGTTCATCGGCGCGATGCTGTACCACCAGCTCACCTTGTAGCGCGCAATGGCCTGCAGCACCGCGCGCGGATCAAAGCGGTGCAGCAGCACCGAGGCCGCGCCGCTGAGCACCGGCACGTTCACGCCCATCAGCATGCCGGCGATGTGATAGAGCGGCGCAATGGAAAGCAGCACGTCGTCGCCGGCCACGCCGTTGCAGTCGGCCGCCGCGCGGGTCTTGAAGAGCGCATTGCCGTAGCTCAGCATCGCGCCCTTGGGCAGGCCTGTGGTGCCGGAGGTGTAGGTCATGAGCGCCACGTCGTCGAGGTCGATGGCCACCGGCTGCGGCACCGCGCCGCCCTGCATCACGGCCAGGAAGTCTTCGCATCCTTCGGGCACGCTGCGCGGGGCGCCGCGCTCGGCGAGCAGTTCGGCGGGAAGGTCGGGCACGGGCTCTTCGGGCAGCAGGTCGGCGTAGTGCACCACGAACACATGCGCGAGCGCGCTCTGCGGCTGCACCTTGCGCACCACCGGCAGCAGCGGCGCGGCGGCGACGATCACGCGCGCCTGCAGGTCGTTGACCTGGTAGGCCAGCTCATGCTCCTTGTTGAGCGGGCTGCCCGGGCAGACGATGGCGCCGATCTTCTGGATGCCGAAATGCGCGACCAGGTACTGCGGGCAGTTGTTGAGGAACAGCACCACCGGCTCGCCCTTCTTCACGCCGATGGCCTGCAGCCGCGCCGCGAAGGCGTCGCTCGCGCGGTCGAGCTGCGCCCAGCTCATGGCGTGGCCGTACCAGAGGCAGGCCGGGCGTTCGCCGCGCTCGCGCGCATGGGCGCGCAGGTATTCGTGCAGGGGCTGTTGCGGACGGTCGGGCAATGTCTCCATGGCGTCACTTTCTCAGGGTTATCGATAGCCGGCTGCAGGAGCCAAGCGCTTGCCAATGGGTGCATGGTGCACCAACAATCCTACCCATGGGTATAACTTCCGCGACACGGCACAAACCCTCTGGCAAGGCCGAAACCTCGGCCGCCGCCACGGCACAGCCGCACCTGCCCCAGGGCACCGGGCGCCAGCGCGCGGCCACGCAGGGCACCGACCTGCAGCGCGAGCGCATCCTGCAGGCCGCGGCGCAGCCCTTTGCGGCGCAGGGCYATGCCAACACCACCATGGCGCAGATCG
>NZ_JBFTPJ010000240.1:0-6714 GCF_056398445.1 Variovorax sp. 01T439_2 | reverse complement strand
GGTTGAGGCCGAGGAGCTTTTGAAGCGCCAGCGCCATGGCGATCAGGCCGGCCGAGATCTTGAGGTTGCGCACCCAGGAGTTCGAGCTGCCGGCGAAGGCCGAGCAGAACACCATGAAGACGATGCCCGCGATCATGTTCAGGTACATCGAGATCAGCGCGAAGCCGCACAGGCTCGTGAGGATGAGCGCGATGTTCTTGAAGTGCAGGTCCAGCTTCACCGGCTCCACGAAGAACGAGCGCACGACCGTCGCCACGCCGATCAGCAGCAGCAGGCCGCTCACCATGGCGGGGAAAAGACCCGCGCCGGCGCGGCCCAGGTCTCCGATGGGGTAGCGAAGCGCCGTGAGGCCGAAGGCCAGCGCAATTGCCATGAGGAAGAGTCCCCTGACAAGATTTCTGTTTCTCATACGTTCCCGATGTATTGGGGGTTGTCGAACGCCACCGGCGCGGGTGAACTCCGCCCGGGCTTGTCTCCATCCGGATGGAAGTCCGGACGGTCGAATGGTCTTTTGCCGAGCTGATCGCAATCTGACGAGAAGCTGAGGGGAACTACGTACCGCGATGGTCTGCTAGCATGCTTTCACCGGGAAAACAGCCTCCCGGCCTGCACAACCAGACGGTGTCCCGTCCAAGCGCTGGCAACCCGTGATGGAGCCATCCGTGGACACCGCCCTGCCCGATACACCCCCCGCACACGCCGTGGAGCCCAGCCCATGAACGCGGCGCCATCGCCTTCGCCGCGCACCGGACTGGCGCGCCTGCTGCCCGCAGGCGTCAGCGCCGACGCACTGCCCCTGCTCGCCGCGCGGGGGCTGCGTGCCTTCGGCGACGGCTACATGGCGGTGCTGCTGCCGGCCTACCTGCTGTCGATCGGCCTGGGCACGCTGGAAGTCGGCATCGTCAGCACTGCAACCATGCTGGGCTCGGCGCTGGCCACGCTCGCGGTGGGCGCCTGGGGCTACCGCTTCGCGGGCGGGCGGCTGCTGCGCGGCGCCGCCCTGCTGATGGCCGCGACCGGGCTGGGCTTTGCGGGCCTGTCCTCGTTCTGGCCGCTGCTGGTGGTCGCACTGGTCGGCACGCTCAATCCGAGCTCCGGCGACGTCAGCGTGTTCCTTCCGCTCGAGCACGCGCGCCTCGCGGCTGCCGCGCAGGGCCATGCTCGCACCTCGCTGTTCGCACGCTACAGCCTGCTGGGCGCGCTGTGCGCGGCGCTGGGCGCGCTCGCGGCCGCCGTGCCCGACTGGCTGGTTCGGCACAGCCACTTCGCGCGGCCCGACGCGCTGCGCGGCATGTTCGCGGTCTATGCCGCGATCGGGCTCGCGGTCTTCTGGCTCTACCGGAAGCTGCCTGACCACGCCGGCGCCCACGAGGCGGGCAGCGCACCCGTGGCACCGGCGCCCCTCGGGCCGTCGCGCCGCGTGGTGGTGCGGCTGGCGGCGCTCTTCAGCGTCGACGCCTTTGCCGGCGGCCTGATGGTCAACGCGCTGATGTCGCTGTGGCTGCTGGAGCGCTTCGGCTTCTCGCTGACCCAGGCCGGCGTGTTCTTCTTCTGGACCGGCCTGCTGGGCGCGGCGTCGCAGCTTGCCGCCCCCGTGGTGGCCCGGCGCATCGGCCTGCTCAACACCATGGTCTTCACGCACCTGCCCGCCAACGTCTGCCTGGTGCTGGCCGCTCTGGCTCCCAATCTGCCGATCGCGCTCGGCCTGCTGATGGTGCGCAGCGCGCTGTCGTCGATGGACGTGCCCACGCGCACGGCCTACGTGATGGCGGTCGTGACGCCGCCCGAACGCAGCGCCGCGGCCAGCTTCACCGCCGTGCCGCGCAGCTTGGCCGCGGCCATCAGCCCGACGCTCAGCGGCGCGCTGTTCGCGGCCGGATGGATCTCGCTGCCGCTCATAGCCTGCGGGCTGCTCAAGATCGGCTACGACCTCGCGCTCTGGCGCGCGATGCGGCGGGACCGGCTCGACGCGGAGTGAAAGCCGGCGTCGCCGCCGAGCGCCCTACTCGCGGCGGCGCTCGGCCCCGGTTTCGCGGTAGTGGCGGGCCTTGTCCTCGTACATCGCGCGGTCTGCGCGCTGCAGGGCCGCATCGAGCTGGTCGCCGGCCTCGCAGGTCGCCAGGCCGATTGCGAGGTTCAGCACCCGTCCGCTCTGCCCCGCGTAGAACTGGTTGTTCAGCTCGAGCATCGAAGCGATGCGGTCGCGGATCGCCTCCGCCCCGCGCTCGTCCGTCTTGGGCAGCACCACGGCAAACTCGTCGCCGCCGATGCGCGCGGGCCAGCCGGGCTCGTCGACCGCCTTGCTCAGCACCTCGCCCACGCGCCGCAGCAGCGCGTCGCCGGCGGCGTGGCCTTCTTCGTCGTTGACGGGCTTCAGGCCGTTCATGTCGATCACCAGCACCGACACCGGCCACGGGCCCTTGCGCGACAGCCGGTTCAATTCTTCCGAGAAGAAGGCGCGGTTGCGCAGCTGCGTCAGCACGTCGTGCTTGCCCAGGTATTCGAGGTAGGCCTCGGCCTTCTTGCGGGCCGTGATGTCGATCAGCGACACCAGCACCAGGTCCCAGGTGGCGAGCCGGTCTTCGAGCACCGCGAACTGCATGTGGATGTTCACCATGTCGCCCGTCAGCGCGTAATTGACCACTTCCCGCTGCTGCAGCATCTTGCCGTTCCACAGGTCCAGCAGCTGCTCGGCAAAGGAGTCGTGCATCTCGTCGCGGAAGATGTCCGAGATGTTCTCCAGCAGCTCGTTCTTGTCAGCCGCGCCGAACATGCGCAGGGTCTCGCGGTTGACGTCGATCACGCGGATCTCGCGCATGCAGCGCGTGATGAACTCCGGGTGCACCTTGATGAAGGTCGTGAAGTCGCTGATGCCGCGCTTGCGGACATCGTCGAGCAGGATCTTCACGGCGCTGAAGTCTTCCACCCAGAGCGACACCGGCGAACGTTCGAACAGCTCGCGCGCATAGCGCTCGCTCTCCAGGCGCAGCCGCTCGGCCTGCACGCGCTCGGTGATGTCGTCCAGCGACACCAGCACGCGATCCCATGTGGCCTCGTGTCCGGGCAGCACCTGCACGCGCACGTGCACGTCGAGCCGGCGGCCGTCGAGCGCGTAGTTGACCGTCTGGTTGTCGAAGCAGAGATTTCCGCGCCAGAGCTGGTCGAGCTCGTAGATCACCGGCGCGGTCATGTCGTCCCGGAAGATGCTGCCCAGCTTCGAGAGCAGCTCGGCCTGGCTTTGCGCACCGAAGAGGGTGAGCGTGCTCTGGTTGACGCTCAGCACCTTCAGCTGCGCCATGCAATCGCGCACGCGCTGCGGCTCGGCATTCAGGTGCGCCACCAGATCCACCACGCCGGCGCTGCGCCACGCGTCGAACAGCCGGCGCAGCCCGCTGTAGTCCTCGAGCCAGAGCGACATCGGCGCAAACTCGAACAGCGATTCGTAGTCGGTGGAGGAGGAGGGCATGGGTTTTCCTTCGTGCGCGGGATGGTGCCCGCAATGATGCACCTCCGGGCAGGCCGAAGCCTCAGCCGCATTTCTGGAAGCGCTTGCATTCGGCGGTGGCCTGGATGGAGGTCAATGTGTTCTCGCCATCGATGTGCTTCGCGGTGAACCTCACCCACGAACCCTCCGCCATGCCGGCCAGCAGCGTCCGGTCCCTCACCCTGAACCTCTGGACCGTGAAGGGCAGCTTGGCCCTCGGAAGCAGCTTCAGTCGGACATACAGCTTGCCGTCGTCCTCCTGGCTGGCGGAGACGAGGCGTGCATACGTCGTCACCGGCGCTGCTTCTGCAGCGGCTTCGGCCGGCCGCGGCTCGGCCGGTTGAGCAGCCGCTCCCTCCACGGTGACGAGGCTCAACGCAGTCATGAGGACGAGGCGCAGCATGTTCGTGGAGGAAGTGAAGTTGCCTGGATTCTGCCAAACCAGTCCCGCTGCCGGGCGAAAATCGCCCGTGCCCCCGTCCACCCTCCCGCCTTGCCCGAATTTTCAAGCGCTCTCGTGACATCCACCGACCTCCAGGGCTTCATCCTCACGCGCCACTGGCGCGACGCGTCCGCCGGCACGGAGATCGAGTACTGGCTGGCCACCGACGCGGGGCCGAGGAAAGTGGTGCTGACCTCCCGGCGCAGCGTCGCCTTCGTCGCCGCCCGGCACCGCGCGGCGGTCGAAGCCCACCTCGCGGCCATGCCGGGCATGCAGCTGCGCGAACTTGCCCTCAAGACCTTCCAGCAGGAAGCGGTCCTCGGTGTCTATGCGACGCACTTCCGCCAGCTCGGCCGGTTGGCACGCGCCCTCCAGGCGCAGGACATTCCCCTGCTCGAAGCCGACGTGCGCCCGCACGACCGCTACCTGATGGAACGCTTCATCACCGCCGGCGTGCGGGTGGAAGGTGGGCGGGCGGAGCGCGCGACCATCGTCGACTGCAAACTCAAGCCCGCGCCCGAATTCCGGCCGGTGCTGAAGCTCGTGTCGCTGGACATCGAGACGAGCCAGCACGAAGCGCTCTATTCCATTGCGCTGGACGGCACGCCGGAGCGCGTCGTCTTCATGCTCGGCGAGCCGCCATCGGACCTGCCCCCTGAATCGAGCGAGCCCATGGCCTTCTCGCTCGTCTATTGCCCGTCGCGCCGGGCCATGCTCGAGCAGCTCAACGACTGGTTCGAGCGCAACGACCCCGACGTCATCATCGGCTGGAACGTCATCCAGTTCGACCTGCGCGTGCTGCAGAAGACAGCCGACGAGTGCGGCGTGCAGCTCCTCCTCGGGCGGGAGCGCCGTCCCATCGAATGGCGCACCCATCCGGGCAAGCAGGGCTACCTGTTCGCGCCCACGCCGGGCCGGGTCGTCATCGACGGCATTGACGCACTCAAGGCCGCGGTGTGGAGCTTCCCGTCCTTCAGCCTCGAGACCGTCTCGCAGGCGCTGCTCGGCGAAGGCAAGGCCATCGGCGACGAGTACGACAAGATGGCCGAGATCGAGCGGCGCTACCAGCAAGACAAGCCCGCGCTCGCGCTCTACAACATCCGGGACTGCGAGCTGGTCCTGCGCATCTTCGACAAGGCCAAGCTGCTGCAGTTCGTGATGGAACGGGCCCAGACCACGGGCCTGCAGGCCGACCACTTCGGCGGCTCCATTGCCGCGTTCAGCCACCACTACATGCCGCGCATGCACCGCCTGGGCTACGTGGCGCCGAATGTGGGCGAGATCCCGAGCAAGGCCTATCCCGGCGGTTACGTGATGGATTCGAAGCCGGGCTTCTACGACTCCGTCGTGGTGCTGGACTACAAGAGCCTCTACCCTTCGATCATCCGGACCTTCCTGGTCGATCCGGTGGGACTCGTCGAGGGCTCGAACGCCAGCGAAGAACCGGCCGCGCGCGTCAAGGGACCGCAGGGGACCGTGTTTTCGCGCGACCGGCACTGCCTGCCCGAAATCGTGACCACGCTCTGGCGCGCCCGGGACGAGGCCAAGCGGGCGAAGAACGAGCCGCTGTCGCAGGCGTTGAAGCTGCTCATGAACTCCTTCGCCGGCGTGCTGGGCGCGGCCGAGTGCCGGTTCTTCAACCCCAAGCTGGTCTCCGCCGTGACCCTTCGCGGGCACGAGATGATGAAGCTCACGCGCGAATTCGTGGAGCAGCGGGGCTACGAAGCCATCTATGGCGATACCGACTCCATCTTCGTCTGGCTCAAGCGCACCCACGGCAACGAAGAGGCGCACGCCGTCGCGGCCAGCCTGGCCGCCGACATCAATGCCTGGTGGACCCGCACGCTGCGGGAGGAGCAGGGCCTGGAGAGCTTTCTCGAGATCGAGGTCGACACCCACTACAGGAAGTTCTTCATGCCCACCATCCGCGGCTCGGAGGTCGGCAGCAAGAAACGCTACGCCGGCCTCAGTGCAGATGCCGCGGGCAAGGAGGAGATGGTGTACCGCGGCCTGGAGATGGCGCGCAGCGACTGGACTCCGCTCGCGCGGCAGTTCCAGCAGGGCCTGCTTTCACGCATCTTCCAGGGCGAGCCCTACAAGGAGTTCGTGACCGACTATGCGAGGTCGACGCTGGCGGGTGCCAAGGACGACCTGCTGATCTACCGCAAGCGCCTGCGCCATCGGCTCGACGCCTACCTGGTCAACGTGCCGCCGCAGGTCCGCGCCGCGCGCATCGCGGACGAACACAACGCCCGCATCGGTCGGCCCAGGCAGTATCAGAAAGGCGGCTGGATCCAGTACGTGATGACGCAGAACGGGCCGGAGCCGCTGGAAACCCGCCATTCGCGCATCGACTACGAACACTACCTCACACGGCAGCTCCAGCCGATCGCCGACGCCATTCTTCAGCCCATCGGGGAGAGCTTCATGGCCTTGACGACTATGCAGCGCGGGCTCTTCTAGACCGGCGATCCCGATAATGCGATCCTTTTATCCGGATCCAGAAAAATGAGTGCCGCAGATTTTCTTTTTGCCCCCGAGGTGCAAAAGCTCTTGAAGGTCGTCTATGCGGCTCCCGACCAACCGTTTGCGCCTGGCGAGCTTGCCCGGCGTTCGAAGCTCGATCCCGCCGATGTGGAGCGCACGCTGGAGCACCTTGTCGGCAGCGGCATCCTGAAAAGGCGGAAGCCGAAGGCGGACGAGCCCGACACCGTCACGCTCGACCGTTCGTTCGTCTTCCACGACGAACTGCGCAGCATCGCGCTGAAGTCGTTCGCCGCAGCGGAAC
>NZ_JBFTPJ010000239.1:0-6732 GCF_056398445.1 Variovorax sp. 01T439_2 | reverse complement strand
CTCGACGGCGAACCCGACCCGTGGTTCGAGTCGAGCCAGGCGTCGGTGGATGTGCGGCAGTTCACGCCGGTGGCGGTGGTGGATGACAAGGCGACCCAGGCGGCCTGAAAGGAGCTACAGCAAATGAGCAACAACAACAGCAACCCCAACAACAGCGGCAACGAGTGGCAGGTGATCTGCCGGGTCGAGGACATCCCGGTGCTGGGGGCGCGGCGGGTGGCGCGGCCGGTGGGCGTGGACGTGGCGGTGTTCCGCAATGCCGAGGACCAGGTGTTCGCGCTGCTGGACCGCTGCCCGCACAAGGGTGGGCCGCTCTCCCAGGGGATCGTGTTCGGCACCAGCGTGGCGTGTCCGCTGCACAACTGGGCCATCGGGCTGGAGGACGGGTGTGCCAAGTCGCCGGATGAGGGGTGTACGCCGAAGTTTGCGGTGAAGCTTGAAGACGGCCAGGTCATGATGAACATGGTCGAACTGAAGACGCATGCCCTCGACCTGGCACCGCCGCGCGCCGGCCCCGGTGCCGCCACGGCTGGCAAGCTGGGCGACGAGACTTTCGACGTGCAGGCGCCGCACGGCAGCTAGGCGCGAAACAGAGGCATCGATCCATGGCTGAGACTCGCTCCACCTGCCCCTATTGCGGCGTCGGCTGCGGCGTTGTCATCGAATCCGATGGCGCCCAGATCACCGGCGTGCGCGGCGACCCCGATCACCCCGCGAATTTCGGGCGCCTGTGCACCAAGGGCTCGACGCTGCACCTCACGGCGACGGCCACGGTCACGCGGCAGACGCGGCTGCTGCAGCCGATGCGGCGCGCCGAGCGCGGCGCCACGCCCGAAGCCATCGGCTGGGACGGCGCGCTCGACATGGCGACGGACAAGTTCGCCCAGGTCATCCGCGACCACGGCCCCGACGCCGTGGGCTTCTATGTCTCGGGCCAGTTGCTCACCGAGGACTACTACGTCTTCAACAAGCTCGCCAAGGGCCTCGTCGGTACCAACAACATCGACACCAACTCGCGCCTGTGCATGAGCAGCGCGGTGGCCGGCTACAAGCAGACGCTGGGCGCCGATGCGCCGCCCGCCTGCTACGACGACCTCAAGCATGCGCAATGCCTTTTCATCGTGGGCAGCAATGCCGCGTGGGCGCATCCGATCCTGTTTCGCCGCATCGAGGATGCGAAGGCCGCGAACCCGGGGCTCAAGATCATCGTGGCCGATCCGCGCCGCACCGACACGGTCGAGATCGCCGACCTGTTCCTGCCGATCCAGCCCGGCACCGACGTCATGCTGTTCAACGGCATGCTGCACCTGATGCTGTGGGAAGGCTGGACCGACAACGGCTACATCGCAGCCCACACCAGCGGCTTCGATGCACTGAAGGCCACGGTGCGCGAATGCACGCCCGACAAGGTAGCGCAGATCTGCGGCATCTCGAAAGAAGACCTGCTCGCCGCGGCGCGCCTGTTCGCGACTTCGCCCGCGACGCTGAGCCTCTATTGCCAGGGCCTCAACCAGTCGTCAAGCGGCACCGCCAAGAACGCGGCGCTGATCAACCTGCACTTGGCCACCGGCCAGATCGGCAAGCCCGGCGCCGGCCCGTTCTCGCTCACGGGCCAGCCCAATGCGATGGGCGGGCGCGAAGTGGGCGGCCTGGCCAACCTCTTGAGCGCGCACCGCGACTTGGCCAATCCCGCGCACCGGGCCGAAGTGGCGGCGCTGTGGAACGTGCCCTCGGTGCCCGAAAAGCCCGGCAAGACCGCGGTCGAAATGTTCCAGGCCGCGGCCGACGGCGAGATCCGCGCGCTGTGGATCGCCTGCACCAACCCTGCCCAGTCGATGCCCGACCAGGCCACGGTGCGCCGCGCCCTCGAGCGCGCCGAGTTCGTCGTGGTGCAGGAAGCCTTTTCGACCACCGCCACCTGCGCCTTCGCCGACCTGCTGCTGCCCGCCACCACCTGGGGCGAGAAGGAAGGCACCGTGACCAACAGCGAGCGCCGCATCTCGCGCGTGCGGTCCGCGGTGGCGGCGCCCGGCGAGGCGCGCCATGACTGGTCGATTGCCGTGGACTTCGCGCGGCGGCTCGAACAGCGGCTCGGCGCCACGCCCACGCTGTTTCCGTACGAGACCGCCGAGTCGGTCTGGAACGAGCACCGCGAATCGACCCGCGGGCGCGACCTCGACATCACCGGCATGAGCTACGCGATGCTCGACAGCGCGGGACCGCAGCAATGGCCGCTGAAGGAAGGCGAGGCCACCGGCCGCGCACGCCTCTACGAAGACGGCATCTTCCCCACGCCGGACGGCCGCGCGCGCTTTGTCGACACCGTCTACAAGCCGGTGGCCGAGGCGCGCGAGGCGCGCTATCCGTTCTCGCTCAACACGGGGCGTCTGCGCGACCAGTGGCACGGCATGAGCCGCACCGGCACCGTCGGCCGCCTGTTCGGCCATGTGGCCGAGCCGCTGGTGCAGATGAATGCGCAGGACATGGCGCGCCGCCAGCTGAAGGACGGCGACCTCGTGCACCTGACCTCCAAGCGCGGCTCGATCCTGATGCCTGTGCAGGCCAGCGCCGAGATCGGCCTGAGCCAGGCCTTCGTCGCCATGCACTGGGGCGAGGAATACCTGAGCGGCTGCTCGTCGACCGGCACGCCGCTCGCGGGCATCAATGCGCTGACCACCTCGGCCTACTGCCCCACCTCGAAGCAGCCCGAGCTCAAGCACACGCCGGTCAAGATCCTCAAGGCCGAGCTGCCCTGGTCGCTGCTGGCCATGGCCTGGCTGCCGCCCGACGCCGCGCTGGCCGCGCACCAGGCGCTCAAGCCGATGATGGCGATGTTTCCGTTTGCCACCTGCGTGCCGTTCTCGGGCAACACGCCGGGCGAGGAACGCAGCGGCATCCTGTTCCGCGCCGCCGCGCACGATGCACCGGCCGACGAAACCATCGACCGCATCGAAGGCCTGCTCGGCCTGCGCGGCAGCGATGCCCTGCGCTACGCCGACCGCCGGCGCGGCCAGCGCCGCGTGGCGCGGCTGGTGCGGCGCGCCGACGGCAATGCCGGCCTCGAAGCCTTCCTGCTGGGCGGCGACACCAGCGCCGAAGCCTGGATCGGCACCCTGCTGCGCGAGGAGATTCCGGCGCAGAGCTACGGCCGGCTGCTGCTGTCGCCGGGCGCGCGCGCGCCGGTGGCGGTGCAGTCGCGCGGACATCCGGTCTGCACCTGCTTCAACGTGACCGACCTGGCGATCCAGGCCGAACTGGGCCGCTGCACCGGCACGCCCGACGAGCGCCTGGCCGCGCTGCAGGGTGCGCTGAAATGCGGCACCAACTGCGGCTCCTGCCTGCCCGAGCTCAAGCGCATGGTGCGCGCAACGCCCGCCGAGACCGTGGCCGAGGGTGCATAAGCCGACTTGCATTCCGGCATAAGCATTGCGGGACAATCGGCGCACCCATGGGAATCAGCCAATACATCAAGGAAATCGGCCGCGGCGCGCGAGGCGCCAAGCCGCTCACGCGCGAACAGGCCGCCGACCTGTTCGGCCAGGTGCTGGACGGCACCGTCACCGACCTGGAGATCGGAGGCTTCTGCCTTGCCATGCGCATCAAGGGCGAAACGCCCGAGGAGATGGCGGGCTTCCTCGATGCCACGCATGCCAGGCTCAACCGCCTGCCCGCGGCCGACCGCCCGCTCATCGTGCTGCCAAGCTACAACGGCGCGCGCCGGCTGCCGGTGCTCACGCCGCTGCTGGCGCTGCTGCTGGCGCGCGAAGGCCTGCCGGTGCTGGTGCACGGCAGCGCCACCGAAACCTCGCGCGTGCTGGCGTCGAACGTGCTGGAGGCGCTGGACGTGCCCGCGCTGCCGGCCATCCGCAAGATCCCCTCGGGCGAGGTGGGCTTTGCGCCGACCGAGCTGCTCAATCCCGCGCTCAAGCGGCTGCTCGACGTGCGCCGCGTGGTCGGCCTGCGCAACCCTGGCCACAGCGTGGTCAAGCTGATGCAGCCGACCACCGGCCCCTGCGTGATCGTGGCAAGCTACACGCATCCGGAATACGCGCGCACCATGGGCGAAACCTTCGAGCTCATGGGCATGACCGCCCTGCTCTCGCGCGGCCTCGAGGGCGAAGTGGTGTCCGACCCGCGCCGCACCGCGCAGATCGACGGCTTCGTGCGCGGCGTGCGCAGCGAACTGCAGGCCCAGGAAAGCGGCACGGCCAGCGAAGTGCCGGGCCTGCCGAAGGAGATCGACGTCGCGACCACGGCCGCGTACACGCGGCGTGTGCTCGATGGCGAGCTTCCCGTGCCGGAGGCCATCGCAACGCAAGTGAGGCACATCACGCAACTGGCATCCCACGCATGAACAAAGCCACTTCTTCATCCACCGCCGGCAGCTGCACGCTGGTGGGCGCCGGCCCCGGCGACCCCGAACTGCTGACCCTCAAGGCCGTCAAGGCGATCCAGGCCGCCACGGTGCTGCTGGTGGACGACCTCGTGAGCGACAGCATCCTGGCCTCGTATGCGCGGCCCGATGCGCGCATCGTGCACGTGGGCAAGCGCGGCGGCTGCAAGAGCACGCCGCAGGCCTTCATCGAGCGGCTCATGATCACCGCGGTGCGCGAAGGCGAAACCGTGGTCCGGCTCAAGGGCGGCGACCCCTTCATCTTCGGCCGCGGCGGCGAAGAAGTCGAGCACCTGCGCGAAGCCGGCATCGAATGCACGGTGGTCAACGGCATCACGGCCGGCCTCGCGGCCGTCACCTCGCTGGGCGTGCCGCTCACGCACCGCGACCATGCGCAGGGCGTGGTGTTTGTCACGGGCCATGCCAAGACCGGCGCCGGCGCGTCCGAAGACCCGACCGACTGGCGCGCGCTGGCCGCCACCGCGCACAGCGCGCGGCTCACGCTCGTGATCTACATGGGCGTGGCGGGCGCCGGCCACATCGAACGCGAACTGCTGCACGGCCTGCCCGGCGACACGCCCGTGGCCGTGGTGCAGCACGCGAGCTTGCCGCACCAGCGCCACGTGGCGACCACGCTCGGCAAGCTGCAGGCCGGCATTGCCGAAGCCGGCATCGCGAGCCCCGCGGTGATCGTGGTGGGCGACGTGCTGCGCGGACTGGCCGCGGCGGCGCTGCCGGCCGACGCGAACCGCTTCGGCACCTAGGCTTCCGGGTTTCGCGGCGAGGGCCCGGCGGGCATCGCACGCTCGGTGCCTCGGGGCCGCAAGCCACCGACGTGGCATGGAGCGTGCTTAACGCCAGCATGCTCGCCTTCCGATCATTTTTCGCCCCCCGGGCCCCTCGATGAGCGCCGCCGCCATCGCGCCCCCGCCCGCCGCCGTCGAGGTCGTCGCGCTCAGCAAGCGCTATGCCGCGGGCACGCCCGCCGCCGTCGACCAGATCGACCTGCGCATCGCGAGCGGCAGCTACTGCTGCCTGCTGGGCCCCTCGGGCTGCGGCAAGAGCACCACGCTGCGCATGATCGCGGGCCACGAGTCGGTCACGAGCGGCGACATCCTGCTGGACAACCGCAACATCACCAACCTGCCCGCGGCCGCGCGCGGCACCGCGATGATGTTCCAGAGCTTCGCGCTGTTCCCGCATCTTTCGGCGCTGGACAACGTGGCCTTCAGCCTCAAGATGAAAGGCACCGGCAAGGCCGAGCGCCAGAAGCGCGCGCGCGAGCTGCTTGAGCGCGTGGCGATGGGCCACCTGGCCGAGCGCAAGCCCGGCGAACTCTCCGGCGGCCAGCAGCAGCGCGTGGCGCTCGCGCGCGCACTCATCACCGAGCCGCGCGTGCTGCTGCTCGACGAGCCGCTGTCGGCACTCGATCCGTTTTTGCGCATCCAGATGCGCGCCGAGCTGCGGCGCTGGCAGAAGGAACTGGGGCTGACCTTCGTGCACGTCACGCACTCGCAGGAAGAAGCGATGGCGCTGGCCGACACCATGGTGGTCATGAACCACGGCGTGATCGAGCAGGTCGGCTCGCCGCACCAGGTCTACAACCATCCGGCGAGCGAATTCGTGGCGCGCTTCATGGGCGGCCACAACGTGTTCGACACGCCCGCCGGCCCGGTCGCCGTGCGCAACGACCACATGCGGATCGCCCGCGGCGATGCAGCCGGCGGCTTGGCCGCCACGGTCACCGACGTCGAATACCAGGGCACCTACGTGCTGCTCGGCCTCGCGCTGCAGGACGCCGCGCCCGGCCGCGGCAGCGTCTCGGTGCTGCTGGGCGAAGCCGCCTTTCTTGCCAGCCCCCATGCGCCCGGCGATGCGGTGCGCCTGTCCTGGGCCGAAGCCGATGCGCGCGTGCTCGGCCCCGGCGCCAAGCCGCCCGCCGAACGCGTGCCGGTGCCGGCCGCGAGCGGCAGCCGGCCCGCACGCGACGACCTGGCCGCGCTCGCGAGCATGCCGCTGTGAGCGCGCGGCCGTTCTTGCATTGGCTGCATTTCCGTTCGCTTTTTTTCGCGTTCCCTCCCCTGCTTTTTTCTTCCACGGAGACTCTTCCATGACCGACCCCATCGACTCGTCCGCCGGCCTCCAGCGTCGCACCCTGCTGCAAGGCACCGCCGGCATCCTGGCCACGGGCATTGCGCCCTTCGTGCATGCGCAGGAAAAGATCGTGCTGCGCTACCTGGGCACGGCGGTGAACCAGGACAAGGCCATTGCCGAGAAGTTCAAGGCCGACACCGGCATCGAGATCCAGTACGTGGCCGTGACCACCGAGTGACCACCGA
>NZ_JBFTPJ010000238.1:0-6773 GCF_056398445.1 Variovorax sp. 01T439_2 | reverse complement strand
CGGCAGCACGACCTTTACCGACTCTTCGAGCTACGCAAGGACTGTCTCGGGCTTGGGCAATGCCAAGATCTCCACGACGCAAAGTGTGTTCGGCGGATCATCGATTTATCTGGACGGGGCTGGCGATGCGCTGTCCGTGCCGCACGCGGCGAGCCTCCAGGCGGGATCGAGCGACTTCACCTTCGAGGCGCGCGTGCGTCTGGACGACATTTCCAGCTACCACGGCATCTTCTCCAAGCGCGCCACCGATTCGGGCTCGAGCGGCGAGTGGCAGGCCTTCTTCAATCTCGCCTCCAGCAAGTGGACGATGGGATTCAACACCTCCGGCACTGCCTACCCCGGTGTCGATAGTTCGGTGTCCGCATCTGCGACCACCTGGACGGCCATCTGTGTGGAACGCCAGGGCACAACGGCTCGGATGATGATCGGCGGCACAGTGGTCGCTACGGCGACGGTGTCGGGGGCGTTGTTGACCAGCACGGCAAACCTGATCCTAGGCGGCGCGGGCAACGACCTGGGTGCCCCGTGGAAGGGCTACATGGATGAGATCCGCTACACGATCGGCGTCGCCCGGTACGGCGGCAACTACACGGTGGCCGCCGGGCCTTTCCCCAATGCGTGACAAGCCGACGACCCCTCAAACCCCTGCGGCGGGTTTCTCCCGATTTCTGAAAGGACCGCATGCAATCACCTGACCTGACGCCGGTCCACCTGGTCACGATCATCGCCGGCATCGTGTTCGGCCCCTCCGTCGCCGTGGTGGTGGGGCCATACGTCGTGATCGCAATCTGCTCCATGGGCGGTGCGGGGGTGATGATCATGCAGCGGGAGGGCGACAGCCTGATTCGCGCATGCGTCTACTTCGGCGCGGCCGTGATCTTCGCCCTGTTCGGCACGGTGCCGCTTTCGATCGGCGTCGCGTCGCTGTGGGGGCCGTTGCAGGAGAACTGGCTCTATGGACCGTTCGCCGCCGGCTTGGCGTTCTCCGCAGACAAGTGGACCACCTTGATCCTTCCTTGGGCCGCGAAGAAGCTGAACAAGTTTGTCGACATCCTGATCGCGGCGAGGGGCAAGCAATGACCTACGACGGCTATTTGCCTGCGGGCGTCAACGGGCTGCTATCCGCGGCCATCGTCTTCATCTGCATCTGCCGCGCTCGCAAGATCAACAGGGCCGTGCTCTGGCGGGTGCGCGTGGGGTACATCGGGCTGCTGATGGGGGCGGCAGCGAACGGATTTTCGCCGTGGCTGTGGGAGTTGCCCAGCTGGCCCTCTGTCGCGTTTGCACTCGCCATCGTAGTCAAGCTCGCCATCGAGAGCCGCGACTGGCGGGATGGGCCGCCATTCACCTCAACTGGCCCTGCGCCGCTGGGCGACCTGCCGGAGATCAACAGATGAACGACGAGCTCAATATCGGGCCCGACGGCGCCGAGATCTGCCACCACTACGAGCAGCTTCGCCTGCAGGCCTACCCCGATCCGGGATCGCCGCGCGCGAGAGCGCTGCGTGCCGGCAGGCCGGCCGCCGGGCTGAGCGGCGCGCCCTGGACCATCGGCTGGGGCGACACCGGTCCCGACGTGGTCGAGGGCCTGACCATCACCCGGGATGAGGCCGACCGCCGCTTCGCGCGCCGCATGGCGCTCGAATTCGAGCCGGCGGTGCGCAGCGCAGTGAAGGTGCCCCTCAACCAGCGGCAGTTCGATGCCGTGGTTTCGATCTTCTACAACGCCGGCGTCGGCGCGCTCTCCGCGTCGACGCTCGTACGTGTGCTCAACCTCGGCGATTTCGCTGGCGCGGCCGTGCAGTTCCTGCGCTGGGACAAGTCCGGCGGCGAGGTCATGAAGGGCCTGCAGCGCCGTCGCGAGGCCGAGCGCCTGGTGTTCCTGGGGATGGGGGCGCGCGCCGCCATCGTCTCGGCTGAGGCGAAATTCCCATGATCGGCCTGCCTGACCTCAAGACCCCGCTGCTCTGGGTGCTCGGCCTCGGCTTGGTTGCGGCGCTGGCAACCGCCGGCGTCGAGCGCACGCGCGCGGCCGGCGCCCGGGCCGACCTGGCCGCCGAGAGGCGCGCCCGCGCCGAAGAGAACACTGCCCGCGCCTTGGCCGCGCTGGCCGACCTGCAGCGCACCGTCGCGCTCGTCGCGGCGCACGCCCAAACCCAACAGGAGAACGTCGATGCCTACGAAAAGAAGCTGGCTGTGCTGGATGGCCGCCGCCGCGCTGCTGCTGGCGATGCTGAGCGGGTGCGCCAGCAATATGCAGCCTTCTCCGCCCGTGATCGGGACCAAGCCGCAAGCGACCCCGCTGCCTGCCAGCGTGTCGCGGATCGATCCGCAATCCTCGCGGCCATGGCTGCACGAGGTCGAGAGCTACTTGAGCGAGGTCGACTCGTTGTTGAGGGGCGAGACAACGAAGTGCAGCTTCTGCTCGGCACCGTGAAGAACGATCGCGGGCTGCTCGCGCCGCCGTAGCGCCAATCTATCTCGGCAGCACGCGGATGCCGGCACCGTCGTCATCGTTGACGTGAAAGCCGGTCGAGCAGGGCGGATTCATGCGATCGAGCGCGGCGTAGCCTTCTTCCGCATGGACAACGCACCACCAGGTCTGCCGGGTGTGCACGGGCTTGCTCTTGACGCCGCGGAAGGAGATCTCGACGCCGTCGACCATCAGGCCGCCGTCCTTGATCGTGAGCACGCGCGCGTACTGCAGCACCGGCAACAGGTCCGCCTCCAGATTCCGGGGGTTGAGCAGCCGCGCCTGCCAGGAGCGGCCGTAGTGGGCTGCATTGGCCTTGCGGAAATCCAACCAGCCGCGGCAGCCCGGCTCGCCGCTCACCTGGTTGCGCGAGCGCCAGTTCCCGTGGCTTCGAAGCAGGATGACATTGCATATCACTGGATAAGCATACAGTATTAATCCAGCGCAGAATCCGGCCGCGTGCAGCCGTTGCATCGGGCGCTAAGATCTGGATGGCGCGCGAGGATTCGAATCCCCGTGTGGCAGCGGTCGATGTGGTAAGGGTGTGGTAAAAATTCGTTCATGCCCGCGCAGGCCGCGCCATTGCTACAAACTGGACGGCCTCCGGTTCCGCCAGATAGCAAACGAAAACGCCCCTCACGGGGCGTTTTTCATTTGGGCGCTGCAACCGCAGCAGCCGCCCCCTGCAGCGGCCCCCGCACGCCGTGACACATTGTCCCGCTCCTGGGACATCGCCGGCCTCCTGAACGCGCCCTGGCCCCGGTGCCCCCTCTGGGCGCATGGACGGAACGGCCCTTGCTATGACAAGCGAGTCCATGACCTCGCCTCATCGCACACCGCCGCCCATGATCTCCGCCGATCTCGCCATTGCTTCCAGGCTCGACCAGGGCGTTCGCACCGTGAGCGTGAGCGCGCCCGGGCGCCTGCACCTCGGTTTTCTGGACCCCTCGGGTTCGCTGGGACGCGCGTTCGGCAGCCTGGGGCTGGTGATCGACGGCTTCACCACCGATCTCGAACTGTCGGCGTCCGCGTCATCGGACCAGCTGTCGGCCGACACGCCGGCCGGCGGGGCGGAGCTGGCCCGCGCGGCGGACTATCTGGCGGTGTTGAAGCAGCGCAGCAGCCGCCACGCGCCGCTGTCGCTGAGGCTGCGCCATGCGCTGCCGGCACATGCGGGCTTCGGTTCGGGCACGCAGCTGGCGTCGGCGATCGGGCGGGCCTTTGCCGAATGGCATGGGCTCGATCTGGACACGTGCACGCTGGCGCACTGGCTCGGGCGCGGCCTGCGCTCCGGGATCGGCATCGCGGGGTTCGACAGCGGCGGCCTGCTGCTCGACGGCGGCCCGGGCGCCGACGGGTTGCCCGCACCGCTGCTCTCGCGCATCGAGTTTCCGGAGGAATGGCGCGTCATCGTGGTCCAGGACCCCACGCACAAGGGCCTGTCGGGCGGCGCGGAGAAGAAAGCCATTGCGGCCTTGCCGCCCYTGCCGCAAACGGGCGCGGCCGAGATCTGCCATCAGGTGCTGATGCGGGTGCTGCCCGGCGCCGCGCGTGCGGAGTTCGCGCCGTTTGCCGCGGGCATCAATCGCATGCAGCAGCTGCTCGGCGAGCACTTCGCGCCGGCGCAGGGCGGCATCTACACGAGCGCTGCGGTCGGGCGGCTGATGCACTGGTTCGCGGATGCGAGCCGCGGGCATGACGCGGCCATCGGCCAGAGTTCATGGGGCCCCACGAGCTTTGCGATCGTGCCTTCGCACGTGCGGGCCGAGATGCTGGTCGATGCGGCGCGTGCCTCCGGGCAGCTCGACCCGCGGCTGGAGCTGCGCATCGTCTCGGGCCGCAACCGCGGGGCGGTGGTGCGCGGCCGTGCCGCCGAGCCGTCCAAGCGCTGAGGCCGCCGCAGCCGCAGAGCACCCGCCCTCAACCTTCCACACATCAACATCAACCCACGCAGGTCCTCATGGAACGTCCCCGCATCCTCCACATGTTCACCCCCGGCCAACAGATGAGCCCGTTCGACATCAACATGGCAGCGGACGCCGGCTACCAGATCATCGTGCCCTACTGCGAAGTGGGCCTGGACCGCATCACCGGGCTGACGCAGGACACCATCTTCTCGCGCGGGCCCAAGGGCGTGGCGCGCACCGGCATCTTCATCGGCGGGCGCGATGCGCAGCTGGCGGCGGACATGCTCGAGCGCGCACGAACCTCGATGGTCAAGCCCTTCGTCGTCTCAGTGATGGCCGACCCGAGCGGCGCCTACACCACGGCCGCGGCCATGGTGGCCTGCGTCGAGGCCGCGCTCAAGCGCCACCATGGGCAGGGCCTGGAAGGCCAGCGCGTGGTGATCCTCGGCGGCACGGGGCCGGTGGGCCGCGTGGCGGGCGTGATCGCTGCAGGAGCCGGTGCCGAGGTGTACCTGTCCAGCCGCAACGGCATCGACGCGGCGCAGGAAGCGGCCGACGAAACCGGGCAGCGCTTCGGCGTGAAGCTGCACGGCCTCTCGGGCGGCGACCCTGACGCCGTGCGCCGCTCCATCGCCGATGCCGACGTGCTGCTGGCCTGCGCGGCCGCGGGCGCGCAGGTGGTGTCCCGCGAGGCACTCGGCGCCGCGACGCGGCTCAAGGTGGCGGCCGACGTGAACGCCGTGCCRCCCGAAGGCATTGCCGGCGTCGGCGTGATGGACGACGCCAAGCCATTGGCCGGCACGCAGGCCGTGGCCATCGGCGCGCTGGCGGTGGGCAACGTCAAGTACCAGACCCAGCATCGGCTGCTGGTGCAGATGTGCGAGGCCGAAAAAGCACAGGTGCTGAGCTTTCCCGAAGCCTTTGCGGTGGCCCGCGCATTCCTGGTCGAGCAGGCCGGAAAGACGGCTTGAAGCCAGCTGGAACCATGCAGACGATCGCCGTCGCTGCCATCTCCGCGCGCGCCATGGCCGAGGCGGCGGCAAGCGAGGGCTTCAAGGTGATCGCGCTCGATCTGTTCGGCGATGTCGATACGCGCCGCGCGGCGTCGCGCTGGCTGCCGATCGGCGCGCCCGGCAGTTTGCAGATCGATGCGGCCAGCGTGCTGGCTGCGCTGCGCACGCTGGCAGAGGACAGCGAACCGGTGCTGGGCTGGATCGCAGCCAGCGGTTTCGAGGGCGAACCCGATTTGCTGGAAGAGGGCGCGGCCGTGCTGCCGCTGATCGGCACCGCGCCCGCGGCCGTGCGCCGCCTGCGCGATCCCGCGGCCTTTTTCGGCTTTCTCACGGCGCAGGTCATCCCCTTTCCGCAAGTGCTGCTGCAGCCGCCCGAGGACCCCACAGGATGGCTCATGAAGGACGCGCACGGCTGCGGCGGCTGGCATGTGCGCCATGCGCCGTGGTCGATCGACGAGCCGCCGTCTTTGCACCACTACTTCCAGCGCGAAATGGCCGGGCTGCCGATGTCGGCCACTTTCATCGCCAATGGCCGCGATGTGCATGTGCTCGGCTTCAACGAGCAGACCGTGCGCCGCTTCGGCACGCGGCCCTTCGTGTTCTGCGGTGCCGTCGGGCCGGTGCCCGTGGCAGAGGACATCGCGCGCCGCGTGACGGCCATTGCGCGCGCTCTGGYCGTGGAGTTCGAACTGCGCGGCCTGTGCAGCCTCGACTTCATGCGCGACGGCGACGCCATCGGCGTGCTGGAGGTCAATCCGAGGCCACCGGCCAGCATGAGCCTCTACAAGGCGCCCGCCGCCTCACCAGGCGTGATGCAGGCGCATCTGCATGCCTGCCTGCATGGCGAACTGCCGCCGCCGGCGATGCCACTGCATGCGCTGGAGGTCGAAGGCATCGAGATCGTGTTCGCACGGCAGCCGTTGCAGCTGGATGCGGCCGCGGCCGAGCGCCTCGCCGCATGGCCCGGCATCCGCGACCTGCCCGAGGCCGGCCAGCGCTTCGACATCGACGACCCCGTGTGCACCCTGACCGCAAGCGGAAGCAGCGCGCAGCAGGTGCGCACCCGCTTGAACGAAAGCCGCGAGCGGCTGCTGCAATCACTGGAGACCAAGGCATGAGCAACACTTCCCCGCCCGCGGCCGCGTCGGGCCTGAGCGTCAACCTGCTGGCCCGGCCGCTGGTCGAGCGCCTGCTGGCCGATGCCGATGCGCTCGGGCTGCAGCTGCGCCGCGACGACAGCGGCGCGCGCATCGTCGATGCCGGCATCGAGGCACGCGGCAGCGTGGCGGCCGGCCTGCAGATCGGCGAGATCTGCATGGGCGGGCTGGGGCATGTGAACCTGCGCAGCGGCGCCGCAGCCGAGGGCTGGCCCACGTGGCT
>NZ_JBFTPJ010000237.1:0-6780 GCF_056398445.1 Variovorax sp. 01T439_2 | reverse complement strand
GTGGTGAAGCACGTGAAGGTCTACCGCGACTTCGTCTTCGTGCGGCTCGCGGAAAGCGGCCCCTCGTTCGAAGACTACTTCGGCGAGGTGCTCGGCGCCATCGACAACATGGTCGACCGCTCGCCCGAGGGCCGGCTCACGGTGGGCGGCGGCGTGCTGCGCAACATCGTCCACTGCAACTGGAAGATGTACCTCGAGAACATCAACGACACGGTGCATCCGATGTCGACGCATGAGTCGGCCACCAAGGCGGCCGAGGCGCTGTGGGAGGGCCATGCGCCAACCGATCCCAAGCCGATGGCGATGGAGCAGATCCTGCCCTTCGGCTCGGGCTACGAATTCTTCGACAAGATGGGCGGCCGCGTGTTCGCCAACGGCCACAGCGTGCTCGGCGTGAACTTCAGCATCCACTCCAACTACGCGCAGCTGCCGGAGTACGAGGCTGCGATGCGCGCCGCGCATGGCGAGGAGCGCGCGGCCGAGATCCTGCAGCGCTCGCCGCAGAACTCGGTCTTCTATCCGAGCCTGTCGGTCAAGGGCTCGCCGCAGGCCATCCGCGTGATCCGCCCGCTGGCCGCGGACCGCACGCTCATTGAAGCCTGGAGTTTCCGCGCGGCAGGCGCGCCCGAACTGCTGTTCGAACGCGCGATGAACTACAACCGGCTCGTGTTCTCGCCGATGTCGGTGGTCGCGCATGACGACGTGCACCTGTTCGAGAGCATCCAGCAGGGCCTGCGCGCGGGCGGCAACGAATGGGTGAGCCTGCACCGCAATTACGACGCGGCTGAACTCGCGCAATCGACCCTCACCACCAACGGCACCAACGAACTGCTCATGCGCAACCAGTTCCGCGCCTGGGCGAAGTCGATGGTGGCGGGCATGGAGGCCGCGGCATGAACGACGATCCGCGCGATTTCGTGGCGCATGAGGCCGCCTTGCTCGACGAGCGGCGCTTCGACGACTGGCTGGCGCTCTTCACCGAGGACGGCCACTACTGGATACCGCTGCTCGGCRCCGCGCAGGCCGATCCGTTCTCGCACAACTCCCTTGCCTACGAAGACCGGCTGCTGCTGCAGTTGCGTGTGGATCGCCTGAAGAACCCGCGCGCCCATTCGCAGCATCCCGCGAGCCACAGCCAGCATGTGCTGCAGCCTTCGCGCATCGAGGAAGAAGCGAGCGGCGCGGTCCGCCTGCGCACGCCTTTCCTCTACGTCGAAGCGCGCGGCGAATCGCAGATCCTGCTGACCGGCACCGCCCGCCACCACCTCGTGCGCACGCCCACGGGCTGGGCCATCCGCGAGAAGCGCATCGACCTGCTCAACGCCGCGCGCGCCTTGCCCGCGATCCAGCTGTTCATCTGAGTTTTCCGTTCCTTTTCTCCATCCATCTCACCGGAGCTACGACATGAAGAGCCTGATGCTGACCTTGACGCGCGGTGCCATCGCCGCGGCGCTGACCGCCTGTGGTGTTGCGAGCGGGCTGGCGGCCGACCTCAAGGTCGGCCTGAGCGTGTCGTTGTCGGGGCCCAACTCCTCGCTGGGCGTGCCCTATGCCAAGGGCATGCAGGCCGCGCTGGCCTACAAGCCGGAAGTCAACGGCCGCAAGGTGCAGCTCATCGTGCTGGACGACGGCTCCGACCCCACCACGGCCGGGCGCAATGCACGCAAGCTGATCGAGGAGGACAAGGTCGATGTGCTGATGGGCACCTCGGGCGTGCCGGCCGCCATTGCCATGGCGCAGGTCGGCAAGGAAGCCAAGGTGCCGATGATCGGCCTCACGCCCATCCTGCTCGATGCGGCCGAGAACCCCTGGGTCATGACGGTGGCGCAGCCCACGCAGCTGATGATCGATGCGGTGGTCGAGCGCATGAAGCGCAACAACGTCAAGACCGTGGGCTACATCGGCTTCACCGATGCCTGGGGCGACCTGGTCTACAACGCGCTGATGAAGGCCGCGCCCGAGGCCGGCATCAAGGTGGTGAGCAACGAGCGCTATGCGCGCGCCGATGCCTCGGTGACCGGGCAGGTGCTGAAGATCGTGGCGCTTCGGCCCGACGCGGTGATGACCGGCGGCGCCGGCACGCCGGGCGCGCTGCCCTTCCTTGCGCTGCAGGAGCGCGGCTACAAGGGCGGCGTGTACGGCCAGCACGGGCTGATCAACCCCGACTTCGTGCGCGTGGTCGGTGCCGCGGGCCAGAACGCGCTGATGCCCACCGGCCCGGTGATCGTGGCCGAGCAGCTGCCCGACAGCCATCCGACCAAGAAGATCGCGACCGATTTCCGCGCGGTGTTCCAGAAGGTCAACAACGCGCCCACCAGCGATGCCTTCTCGGCCTATTCCTTCGACGGCTGGCTGGTGTTTGCCGATGCCGCTTCGCGCGCCATGAAGAAGGCGGAGCCGGGCACGGCCGAGTTCCGCGTCGCGCTGCGCGATGCCATCTTCAGCACCAAGGAAGTGGTGGGCACGCACGGCGTCTACAGTTTCAAGCCCGGCAGCCTCTACGGCGTGGACGAACGCGCCCGCGTGATCGTCAAGCTCGACAACGGCCAGTGGAAGCTCGCACCTTGAACCATTTCATTCCAACAACAACGATATTGCGAGGGGCTTTTCCATGACATGGGACGTGGCGCTGATTCTCGTCACCGATGGCCTGGCCAACGGTGCCGTCTATCTGCTGGCCGGGCTCGGGCTGGTGCTGATCTTTTCCGTCACGCGGGTGGTCTTCGTGCCGTTCGGCGACATCGCGGCCTTCGCGGCGCTGTCGCTTGCGGCCTTCGAGACCGGCCGTGTACCGCCGACCATCGGCATGGTCGCCGTGCTTGCGGCGCTCGCGCTGGCAACGGAAATCGGCAGCCTGCTGCGGCGCGGCGAGGCCGCGCGCATTCCCAAGGCGTTGCTGATGTGGGGCGTGCTGCCTGCGATTCCGTGTGTGCTGGCCTGGCTGGCGGCTCGGCCCGGCGTGCCGGTGGCGGTGCACATTGCCGTGGCCGTGCTGCTGGTGGTGCCCATTGCGCCGCTGCTCGCGCGGGTGGTGTTCCAGCCGATCGCGGATGCCTCGGTGCTGGTGCTGCTGATCGTCTCGCTGGCGCTGCACTTCCTGCTGTCGGGCCTGGGGCTCCTGTTCTTCGGCCCTGAAGGCTCGCGCACCACGCCGCTCACCAGCGCGGTGTTCACGCTGGGCGACGGCTTCACGGTCAGCGGCCAGGTGGTGCTGATGGTGGGGGCGGCCATCGTGCTGAGCGGCCTCTTCTTCCTGGTGTTCGAGCGCACGGTGGCGGGCAAGGCGCTGCGCGCCACGGCCGTCAACCGCGTGGGCGCGCGGCTGGTCGGCATCCGGCCGGTGCGCACGGCGCTGCTGGCCTATGGCTGCGCCTCGCTGCTGGCCGGGCTCATCGGCGTGCTGATCGCGCCGGTGACCACCATGTACTACGACTCGGGCTTCATCATCGGCCTGAAGGCCTTCGTGGCCGCGATCATCGGTGGGCTCGTGAGCTACCCGATGACGGCCGTGGGCGCGCTCGCCGTGGGCGTGGTGGAAAGCTTCGCCTCGTTCTGGAGCGGGGCGCTGAAGGACGTGATCGTGTTCAGCCTGCTGATCCCGGTGCTGATGCTCAGGTCGTTCATGGCGGCCCATGCCGAAGAGGAAGAAGACGAGGTGGACCAATGAACGCGAATTCCAAACGCACGGCATGGATCGCGGCGGTGGTCGCCGTGCTGGCCCTGGTGCCGGCGGTGGCGGGCAGCTTCACGGTCTCGCTGCTCAACGACATCGGCATCGGCGCGCTGGTGGCGCTCGGGCTGGTGCTGCTCACCGGCGTGGGCGGCGCGACCTCGTTCGGGCAGGCGGCCTTCGTAGGCATCGCGGCCTACGCCACGGCCTGGCTCACCACCACGCAGGGCCTGTCGCCATGGATCGGCCTCTTGTTCGCGCTGCTGCTCACGGGCCTGTCGGCGCTGGCCATCGGCATGCTCACGCTGCGGCTGGGCGGGCACTTCCTGCCGCTCAGCACGATCGCCTGGGGCCTGTCGATCGCGATGCTGTTCGGCAATGTCGATGCGCTCGGGCGCCACWCGGGCCTGTCGAACATTCCGGCGCTACGCATCGCGGGCTGGTCGCTGGCCGATCCGCGGTCGATGTACTACCTGATCTGGGTGCTGGTCGGGCTGGCCTGCCTGTTCAGCCACAACCTGCTGCAGTCGCGGCCGGGGCGCGCGATCCGCGGACTGCGCGGCGGTGCCACGCTGCTCGCGAGCGTGGGGGCCGACGCCTACCGCGTGCGGCTCACGCTGTTCGTCACGGCCGCGCTCTTCGCGGGGCTGGCGGGCTGGCTCTATGCGCACATGAACCGCTTCGTGAGCCCGTCGCCCTTCGACGTGCGCGCGAGCATCGAGTACCTGCTGATGGCGGTGGCCGGCGGGCTCGGGCAGCTGGCCGGCGCGTTGGTGGGCGCCGCGCTGGTGCTGGTGCTCAAGAACGGCCTGCAGGACGTGCTGCCGATGCTCACGCAGCGCGCGGGCCAGCTGGAGGCCGTGGCCTTTGCGACGCTCTTCATCCTGCTGCTGCACTTCGCGCGCGGCGGCCTCATGGGCCTGCTGCGGCGCTGGACGCGCCGCCGCGCCGGCACGCAAGCTGCCTCGCGCCACGAGGCGCCCGCGGTCGATCCGCTGCCGCACCGTCAGCTGCCCGCGCGCGGCACGCAGGTGCTGTCGGTGAAAGGCGTGGTCAAGCGCTTTGGCGGACTGGTGGCGGTCAACGACGTGAGCTTCGAAGTGAACGCGGGCGAGATCGTGGGCCTGATCGGGCCCAACGGCGCGGGCAAGTCGACCATGTTCAACCTGCTGACCTGCACGCTGCCGATGAGCGCGGGCCAGGTGCGCTTTCTCGACCACGACATCGCCGGCATGCCGCAGCGGCAGGTGGCGCGGCTGGGCTTGGCGCGCACCTTCCAGCACGTGAAGCTCAGGCCGCACATGAGCCTCTTGGACAACGTGGCGCTGGGCGCGCATTCGCGCACGCGCTCGGGCATCCTGAAGGCGGGCCTGCGGCTGGACCGCAAGGAAGAGATGCAGATCCTGCAGGAGGCGCAGCGCCAGCTCGACCGCATCGGCCTGGGCGACCGCGCGCACGAGCTCGCGGGCAGCCTGCCACTGGGCACGCAGCGCATCCTGGAAATCGCACGTGCGCTGGCCGCCGACCCGGTGCTGCTGGTGCTCGATGAGCCCGCGGCGGGCCTGCGCCGCAAGGAAAAGATGGCGCTCGGCGATCTGCTGCGCAAGCTGCGCGAGGAGGGTGTGACCATCCTCATCGTCGAGCACGACATGGACTTCGTGATGAAACTGGTGGACCGTCTGGTGGTGATGAACTTCGGCTCCAAGCTCGTGGAGGGCGTGCCGTCGGCGGTGCGCGCCGACGAGCGCGTGCAGGCGGCTTACCTGGGGAGTGTTGTATGACGGCGATGCTGGAGATTGGCGACCTGCACGTGTCGTACGGGCAGGTGGAGGCAGTGCGCGGTGTGTCGCTCGACCTGCAGCCGGGCCAGATCATCTCGGTGATCGGACCCAACGGCGCGGGCAAGACCACGCTGCTCGCGGCCGCCATGGGGCTGCTGCCCTGCAAGGGCACGCTTCGCTTCGAGGGCGAAGACCTGCAGGGCCTCGACGTGGAGGCGCGCGTGGAGCGCGGCCTGTGCCTGGTGCCCGAGAAGCGCGAGCTGTTCGGCGAACTCACCGTGCTCGACAACCTGCAGCTCGGTGCCTATGCCAAGCGGCTGCGCGGCGACGCCAGGAAGAAGCGGCTGCAGTCGGTGTACGACCGCTTTCCGCGCCTGGCCGAGCGCCGCGCGCAGCGCGCCGACACCCTCTCGGGCGGCGAGCGGCAGATGCTCGCGGTGGGCCGCGCGCTCATGTCCGCGCCGCGCCTGCTGATGCTCGACGAGCCCAGCCTCGGCCTTGCGCCGCTGATCGTGCGCGACATTCTCTCGATCGTTCGCAAGCTGCGCGAGGACGGCGTCTCGATCCTGCTGGTGGAGCAGAACGCGCGCGCCGCGCTCGAGACTTCGGACCACGGCTACGTGCTGGAAACCGGCGAGATCGCGCTGTCGGGCGCATCGGGCGAACTGGCCAGCGATCCGCGCGTGCAGGCCACCTACCTTGGCGGAGGCACGCACGATGACGAGTGAAGCGCGCGCGCTGCCGCCGGGCCAGCGTACGCTGCCGGCGATGCTGCAGCGGCAGTCGGAACGCTTCGCCGGGCGCCCGCTGCTGCGGATCGCGGGCCGGCAGTGGACGCATGGCGACGCGGCCGAGGCGGCTGCGGTGCGTGCCGGCGCGCTGGCCGCGGCCGGCGTGGCGCGCGGCGACCGCATTGCGGTGATGTGCGGCAACCGCATCGAGTTTCTCGAGACCTTTCTGGGTGCCGGCTGGCTCGGCGCCTCGGTGGTGCCGGTCAACACTGCGTCGATGGGTCCGCAGATCGAATACTTCCTTGCCAACAGCGAGGCGAGGCTGCTGGTGGTCGAGGCGGGCTTTCTCGAGCGGCTGGCGACTGCCGACCTGGGGCGCACGGCACTGCGCGAACTCTGGATCGTCGGCGAGGCGCCTGCTTCATGGACGCCGCCTGCGGGCGTTCGCGCCTCCAGCTACCCGCAAGGCGCACAGGCCATCGCACCGGCCGCGGTGCAGCCTGGCGATCCGCTCGCCATCCTCTACACCTCCGGCACCACCGGCCCGGCCAAGGGTGTGGTCTGTCCGCATGCGCAGTATTTCTGGTGGGGCGTGAAC
>NZ_JBFTPJ010000236.1:0-6786 GCF_056398445.1 Variovorax sp. 01T439_2 | reverse complement strand
TGCCCAGGGCATCGGGTGCTCCCCGCAGCGAAATAAAGGAGGAGCCGAAGGCGGGGGACATTCGCGGAGGGGAGTACCCGGTGGCCTGTGCACGCGCCCCGAACAAGAACAACAGCAACAGATCACTGCGGCGGACCGTGGCCCACTTTGTTCACCGCCCAATTTTTGAGCAAACTGATTATTCCCCTTGTAAAACAACAAGTTAGATCTGCTTTACAAGGAAGAACATCAGTTATCCCCAAAGTTGTCCACGGAAAATGGGGATGGCATCGGCTTCTTCAGAATTCGCCCGCAAGTCCTTGATTTGTGGCACTCAGCCGGCAGCGGCCTGCTCCACGGCGTAGTGCTGGCACAGCGTCTCGACCAGCGCCTGCGCATAGATCGGCAGTGCCGCCCGGTCGCGCACCAGCAGGTAGCGCTCCCGCACGCACCATGCGTCGCTGAGATCGATCAGCGCGAGCCGCATGCTTTCCTGATTGCGCCGCGCCGCCGACTCCGGCACCACGCCAATGCCCACGCCGCTGCCGATCATCCGGCACATGGCGTCGAAGCTGCCGAGCTGGATGCGCAGCTTCTGCCGCTTGCCGAGGTTGTCGGTGATCTGCGCCAGAAAGGTCTGCAAGGTGCTGCCTTGCTGCATGCCGATGGCGTCTTCGTCGAGCGTTTCCGCAAATGAAATCCTGCGGCGCTTCGCGAAGCGGTGCTTGCGCGAGGTGGCGAGCACCAGCCGGTCGGTGCTGAAGTGGATCGCTTCGAGGCCCAGCGTGTCGACGCGGCCCGCCACGATGCCGATGTCGGCGCGGCCGTCGAGCACGCCGCGCGGGATCTGAGCATTCGGTTTTTCCTGAAGGTCGACGTTGATGCGCGGATTGCGCGCAAGAAAGCCCGGCAAGATTTCAGGCAGGAAATCGGTCACCGCCGTGGTGTTGGCGAACACGCGCAGGTGGCCGCGCAGGCCGCCGCCGTATTCGAGCAGGTCGGCGCGCAGCTGCTCGGTCTGGTGCAGCACGAGGCGCGCGTGGTGCAGGAAGGCTTCCCCCGGCGGCAGCAGGCGCACGCCGCGCGCTTCGCGCTGCAGCAGCTGCAGCCCGGCCTGGTTTTCGAGCGCCTTGATGCGCGCGCTGGCCGCCGCAAGCGACAGGTGCTGCCGCTCGGCCGCGCGCGTGAGATTGCCGAGCTCGGCCGTGGCAACGAAGAGGCGCAGGTCGGTCAGGTCGAAAAGCATGGCGCCATCGTAAAGCCCGAGCCTTCGGTATTTCAGAAGCCTGGGTTTCGAAATCGCAGATTGCGCGCGCTGCCACGGCAGAACACCATGCAGCCATGGAGACAAAGACAATGAAATTCCGCGCACTGGCGCTTCTTTCCCTTGCCGCGGCTGCGCTCTGCACTGCGGTTCCGGCTGCCGCGCAGCCCTACCCCTCGCGCCCCGTCACGCTCGTCGTGCCGCAGGCCGCGGGCGGCACCAACGACATCGTGGGCCGCCTCGTGGGCCAGAAGATCGGCGAACTGATGAACGCGAGCGTGGTGGTCGACAACCGGCCGGGCGCGGGCGGCAACATCGGCACGCAACTGGTCGCCAAGGGCCCGAAGGACGGCTACATGCTGCTCATGACCATCAGCAGCAGCCAGGCCATCAACCCGGCGCTCTACAAGAACCCGGGCTTCGATCCGGTGAAGGATTTCAAGCCCGTGGGCCTGATCGGCGCGGTGCCCAACGTGCTGCTGGTCAACCCCTCGTTGCCCGCGAAGGATTTCAACGAGTTCCTGAAGCTCGCGCGGCAGAAGGGCGCCAACTACCAGTACGCCTCGGCCGGCAACGGCACGCTCAACCACCTGCTGGGCGAAATGCTCAACAGCATGGCCGGCATCTCGCTGCAGCACGTGCCGTACAAGGGCGTGGCGCCCGCACTCAACGACGTGCTCGGCGGGCAGCTGCCGATCGTGTTTGCGAGCCTGCCTTCGGCGCTCTCGCACATCAAGGCCGGCAAGCTGCGCGCGCTGGCCGTGAGCGGCGACAAACGCTCGCCAGTGCTGCCGGAGGTGCCCGCCATTGCCGAGGCCGTGCCGGGCTACAACGGCACGCTCTGGATCGGCCTGTTCGCGCCAGCGGGCGTGCCACCCGAGGTGCTCGCCACGCTGCAGGACGCGACGCGCAAGGCGCTGGCCGCGAAGGACCTGCGCGACAAGCTCGAACAGCAGGGCGTGGAGATCGCGCCGCCCACCACGCCCGATCAATTCTCGAAACTGCTGCAGGACGACCTCGCCAAGTGGGCACGCATCGTCAAGGCCTCCGGCGCAGCGGTCGACTGAAGGAACCCATGAGCAATCCCGTCCAAGAAAAGTCCTCCGGCGCGATCGACAGCGGCACGCTCGCCAAGCTCCAGGCCTGGCAAGGCCGCAGCGAAACGCTGGCCGACGACATCACCGCCGCTCCCGTGCGCGCACTCTCGGCCACGCTCGACCGCGACGACGCACCGCCCGCCGCCGGCACGCGCCTGCCCGAGCTCTGGCATTGGCTCTACTTCCTGCCGCACCATCGCCAATCCGAGATCGGCGAGGACGGCCATGCGAAGCGCGGCGGCTTCCTGCCGCCCGTGCCGCTGCCGCGCCGCATGTGGGCCGGCGGCCGGCTGGCATGGGAGCCGGGCAACCCGCTGCAGGTGGGTGACAGGGCCGAGCGCACCTCGACCATCGCCTCGGTCAGCCACAAGCTGGGCCGCACGGGCGAGCTGATGTTCGTGCTGGTGCGCCATGAAGTGCGCAACGAACGCGGCCTTGCGCTGACCGAGGAGCACGACATCGTCTACCGCGCCGCGGCCGCGCCCGGCGAGAAGGCGCCGCCGCCCACGCCGGCGCCGAAGGACGCCGCCTTCAGCCGCGAGATCGTGCCCGACGACGTGCTGCTGTTCCGCTATTCGGCGCTCACCTTCAACGGCCACCGCATCCACTACGACCGCCGCTACGTGACGCAGGTCGAGGGTTATCCGGGCCTGATCGTGCACGGCCCGCTGATCGCGACGTTGCTCGTGGACCTGCTGCGCCGCAACCTGCCGGGCGCGCAGCTCGCGCGATTCGAGTTCCGCGCCGTGCGGCCGACCTTCGACATCGCGCCGTTCCGCGTGCACGGCAAGCCGGCCGAAGGCAGCACGGACGGCAAGACCTTCAGCCTCTGGGGCGAAGACGCCGATGGCTGGCTCACGATGCAGGCCACGGCCGTGCTCGCATGAAAAAGAATATGGAAAACACGTCCATGACAAGACCTCTCGACGGCATCACCGTGGTTTCGCTCGAGCACGCGATCGCCGCGCCGTTCTGCACCCGGCAGCTGGCCGACCTTGGCGCCCGCGTCATCAAGGTGGAACGCCCCGGCGCCGGCGATTTCGCGCGCGCCTACGACGCACGCGTGGGCGGCGAGGCCTCGCACTTCGTGTGGGTGAACCGCTCCAAGGAAAGCCTCACGCTCGACCTCAAGCAGCCCGCCGCGCTCGCGGTGCTGCAGGCGCTGGTGGCCGAGGCCGACGTGCTGGTGCAGAACCTCGCGCCCGGCGCGGCCGCGCGCATGGGCCTGGGCGCCGAGGCGCTGCAGGCCCTGCATCCGCGGCTCATCGTCTGCGACATCTCGGGCTATGGCGACGACGGCCCGTACCGCGACAAGAAGGCCTACGACCTGCTGATCCAGAGCGAGGCAGGCTTTCTCTCGGTCACGGGCACGCCGGACGATCCCTGCAAGTCGGGCAATTCCATCGCCGACATCGCGGCGGGCATGTATGCCTACACCGGCATCCTCGCGGCGCTGCTGCAGCGCGGCAAGACCGGCAAGGGCTCGCACATCGACGTGTCGATGCTCGAATCGCTCGCCGAGTGGATGGGCTACCCGATGTACTACGCCTACGACGGCGCGCCGCCGCCGCCGCGCAGCGCGGCCTCGCACGCCACCATCTATCCCTACGGTCCCTTTCCCGCGGGCGACGGCGGCACGGTGATGCTGGGCCTGCAGAACGAGCGCGAATGGCGTGTGTTCTGCGAGAAGGTGCTGCAGCAGGCGGCGCTTGCCACCGACGCGCGCTTCGACAGCAACGCGCGGCGCAACGAGAACCGCGACGCGCTGCGCGCGATCATCGTCGAGACCTTCGCCGCGCTCGGCACCGCGCAGGTGGTCGAGCGCCTCGATGCGGCGCAGATCGCCAATGCGCGCATGAACGACATGGCCGGGCTGTGGGCGCATCCGCAATTGCAGGCGCGCGAGCGCTGGCGGCAGGTGGGCTCGCCGGCCGGCGACATTCCGGCGCTGCTGCCGGCCGGCCGCCAGAGCGCCTTCGACTACCGCATGGACGCGATACCGGCCGTGGGCCAGCACACCGACGCCATCCTGCGCAGCCTGGGCCGCAGCGAGGCGGACATCGCGGCGCTGCGCGAGGCGGGGGCGGTGTGAGCGCGGCAGCGCTCGCGCTGGCGCGCGCCTTTCTCTTCGTGCCGGCCGACCGGCCCGAGCGCCATGTGCGCGCGCTGGCCACCGGCGCGGGCGGGGTGATCGTCGACCTGGAGGATGCGGTGGCGCCCGAGCGCAAGGCCGCGGCGCGCGAAGGCCTCGCGGCCTCGTTCGCCGCGCTGCCCACGGCCGGCCGGCAGCGCCTGCTGGTGCGCATCAATGCCGCAGGCACGCCCTGGCACGAGGACGACTGCGCGGCCGTGGCCGGGCTGGTCTTGCAGGGGCTGATTGCGGGCGTGGTACTGCCCAAGGCGGAGCGGGGCGGCGACCTGCGGCGGCTGGCCGAAGCCATCGGCCCCCGAGGCGTGCTCGTGCCGCTCGTCGAATCGGCGGCCGGGCTTGCGGCGATCGATGAACTCGCGGCGGCGCCACAGGTGCTGCGGCTCGCCTTCGGCAACCTCGATTTCCAGGCCGATGTCGGGCTGGCCTGCGATGCGGACGAAGCCGAGCTGGTGCCGGTGCGCCTGGCGCTGCTGCTGGCCTCGCGCCGCACCGGGCTGCCCGCGCCGATCGACGGCGTGACGGCCGACTGGCGCGATGCGCAGCGCCTGGCCGCCGACACCGCACGCGCGCGGCGCGGCGGCTTCGGCGCCAAGCTGTGCATCCACCCCGACCAGGTTGCGCCGGTGCAGGCCGCGCTCGGCCCGAGCGACGGCGAGCTCGCATGGGCGCGCCGCGTGATCGAGGCCGTGCGGTCGGCTGGCGGCGGCGTCGCCAGCCTCGACGGCCGCATGGTCGACGCGCCGGTGGTTCGCCTGGCCGAACGGCTGCAGGCGCTCGCTGCGGAACAAGACAGCCATCCAACAACCAAGGAGACAAGCAAGTGACATTGAAGAAGAACTGGAAGGGCCGCACCCTGCTGGCCGCATCGCTGGGCGCAGGCCTGCTGGCCGTGCAAGCGCCGGCCGCGGCGCAGGCGCCCTGGCCCGAGAAGCCCATCACCATGGTCGTGCCGTACTCGGCCGGCGGCCCCACCGACGTGGTCGCGCGCATGCTCGCGATTCCCATGGGCAAGTCGCTCGGGCAGACCGTGATCGTCGAGAACACCGTGGGCGCGGGCGGCACCATCGCGCCCGCGCGCGTGGCCAAGGCGGCGCCCAACGGCTACACCATCCTGATCCACCACATGGGCATGGCCACCGCGCCCGCGCTCTACAAGAAGCTCAACTACGACCCGCTGAAGGACTTCGAATACGTGGGCCAGGTGATGGACGTGCCCATGACCCTGCTCTCGCGCAAGGACTTTCCGGCCAGCAACTTCCAGGAACTGCTGGCCTACGTGAAGACCCACAAGGACAAGGTCACGCTTGCCAACGCCGGCATCGGCGCGGTCTCGCAGCTGTGCGGCATGCTGCTGGCGCACCAAATCGGGGTGCAGCTCACCACCGTGCCCTACAAGGGCGCCGGCCCGGCGCTCAACGACCTGATGGGCGGACAGGTCGACCTGCTGTGCGACCAGACCACGCAGACCGCGCCGGTCATCAAGGACGGCAACCGCGTCAAGGTGTTCGGCGTGACCACGCCGAAGCGCCTGTCCAGCATGCCCAGCATTCCCACGCTCGACGAGCAGGGCCAGAAGGGTTTCGACGTGAAGGTGTGGCACGGCATCTACGCGCCCAGGGGCACGCCGCCGGCCGTGATGGAAAAGCTCAACACGGCCCTGCGCGCCGCGCTGCAGGACGACATGGTCAAGCACCGCTTCGCCGAGCTGAGCACCGAGGCCGTGCCGATGGACAAGGTGACGCCCGAAGCGCTGCGCACCCACCTGGCGGCCGAGACCGAGAAGTGGGGGAAGGTGATCAAGGCGGCGGGGGTGCAGGCGGACTAGGAGCCTGGCGCGCGGCGATCCTGCGCCAGCAGCGTCTGGTGGAACAGCAGGAGCAGTTGCCGCGCAAAGACATCCATGTTCGACGCGCGGTCCGCGTTAGCGGTTTCGATCGTCCTGCTGGCCGCAGCCTCTCCGGCAATGGCCAGGCACACATGACCCGGCGCGTCGCCATAGGGGCTGCCGGACGGGCCGGCCGCGCCGCTCTCGGCAATGCCCCAGGTGGCGCGGTGGCTGTCCCGGATCCTGCCTGCAATGAAGCTGGCATAGGGTTCGGTTTCCGCGCGCATGCCGGCCATGTCTTCGGCCGTCAGCCCCAGCAGCGCTTTTCCGGCCCGGCGCGAGTAGACGACCGCGCCGCCGAGGAAGAAAGCCGAGGCGCCCGGGATGGCGAGCAGGGCGGCCGACACCAGCCCGCCGGCCGAGGATTCGGCCACCGCCACCGTCTGGCGCCGCTCGCGCAGGATGGCGC
>NZ_JBFTPJ010000235.1:0-6786 GCF_056398445.1 Variovorax sp. 01T439_2 | reverse complement strand
CAGGCAAAAGTCAGCAGTTAATCTCAGAATTGAGTTCCAAAGTATTACTTTTGCTCGCGGACTTTGCCTTGACCTTGTTTGAGGGAAAAGGCGCCCAGAAGCGATCTGGAGGGTGCGATGTGCGTCACCAGCATGAATTCCGTCGGGGCTTCGGAAACGACGTATCGGGTGTGGACGGACGATCCCGGCAGCTTCTCTACCCAGAGGATCACGCCGATGCACCACAACTTCCACGAGCATCCGCTGTTCCAGGTGCCCGAACTCGTGAGGCTCGGGATGGAACTCTCGAAGCTGGACCAGTGCAGGTTCATGAACCCGGACAGGACGGTCGCGTCCAGGCTCGCGCACGACAGCCGGCCGCCCGACGGGCGCAGCATCGCGGTATTCTTCAAGCGCATGGAGGAGCCAGGTTCGTCGGTGGCCTTCTACAACATCGAAGTCATTCCCCGCTATTACGCGCTGCTGATGTCGGTGGTGAATTCGATGCGCTCCCTCGTCGAGCGCGAGCAGCCGGACATCTTCAGGGTGAACGGATTCGTTTTCTTCTCTGCGCCGCCTTCCGTCACGCCCTTTCACATCGATCGCGAGAACAACTTCTGGCTGCAGTTGCATGGCCACAAGATCCTCAACGTCTGGGACCACCGCGACCGCAGCATCGTGCCGGCGGAAGCGGTGGAGGATTTCATCGTCACGCAGTCGCTCCAGAAAGTGCGCTTCAACCAAGCGTTCTTGCCGCGCGGGCTGGAATTCGATGCGCAGCCCGGCGATGCCGTCTATTTCCCGAGCACCTCGCCCCACATGACGAGATCCACGGCCGACCGGGCCGCCACCCCTGGCGGTCGCCTGTCGATCTCGATCGGCGTGACCTTCTACACCGCTTCGACGCGCAAGGTGGCACGCATTCACCAAGTGAACCGGCTGATGCGCAAGTGCGGAATGTCTCCCTCCTATCCGAGCGAATCGCCCACCGCAGATACCGCCAAATCCGCCGTAGGTGGCTTGGTGGGCGCCTGCCGCGCACGGCTCGGCGCTGCGCGGGCCCGGTTCATCTGCATGACCTCGGCACGGCGAGTCAAGCACGCGCCGCCGCCGGGCTCCTACTAAGAAGCGCTACCCCGTATGAGCCAGTACAGGGACCTCGCAGCCGAGATCTTGAAGTCGTTTCATGAGGCGACGGATGGTTTTGGTGCGATCCTGGCGGTCGAAGTGCTCGCAGCCGAGGTCGTTGTACTCGGTGCCGTCACGAAGCATGTGGTACGCGGCGGTGAGCATCGAKGCGGCCACCGCGAGGATGGCCTTCTTGGCTCCGCGACGTGCCTTGATACGCAGGAACTGCGCTCGCAGGTAGCTGGACTTGACGCGCACCGCGGCCCAGGCGGCGGTCACCAGGGTGGTCTTGATCCAGGTGCCACTCTTGCGAACGCGGGTGGATCGGCGCTTGCCGGCGCTCTCGTCGCTGCGCGGGCACAGGCCTGCCCAGGAGATCAGATGCCCGGCAGTGGGGAAGCGCGACATGTCCACGCCGATCTCCGCCACCACGACACTGGCCGTCAGGTCACTGACCCCGGGCATCGTCGTGAGCAGGCGGGCGCGCTGCCGGATCGGCGCCAGCGCTTTTCCCACGGCCGCATCCAGTTCGGCCAACGTGTGGTGCAAGGCGTCGATCACCTGCAGGTGCAGCCGCAGCATGGTCCGGTGGTGCTCGGTGATGCGCCCGCGCAGTGCCTCGCGCAATTCGGCGCTCTTGTTGCGCGCCGTGCCCTGAGCCAGCGCAGCCAGTTGCGCCGGATCGCTCTGGCCGGCCACGATGGCATCGAGCATCGCGCGGCCGCTCTTGCCCAGCACGTCCGACAACACACTGCCCAGCTTGAGGTTAGCGTCCTCCAGCACCTTCTGGATGCGCAGCGAGTGCTGGGAGAGCTCCCGAACGAGTTGCTTGCGGGTGCGCGTGAGGTCGCGCAGCTGCTGGATCGCCTGCGGCGGCACGAAGCTGGAGCGGATCAGGCCGTGCGCCAAGAGATCGGCAATCCACATCGCGTCGTTGACGTCGCTCTTGCGGCCGGGCACGTTGCGGATGTGCGCGGCGTTGGCCAGCACCAACTCGAACTCAGCCTCCAGCACGTGCCACACCGGCTTCCAGTACACGCCGGTGGCCTCCATCGCCACATGGGTGCAGTCGTGCTCGGCCAGCCAATCGCCCAGCGCGAGCAATTCGGTGGTGGTGGTGCCGAAGCTGCGCACCTCCTGATGCATGGGCGGGGAGACGCATCGCACGCAGGCCACGATGGTGTCCTTGTGCACGTCCAGGCCCGCACAGCGCGGATAAAGCACTTGCATGAGAACCTCCTGACGGTTGAGGGGCACCGCAGGCAGTCCTCGTCGTCGAACTCTACTAAGCGTGCTTCGGGGCGTCGCCGCCCTCTGCCACATTCCGGGGTGCTCGCAGGACTGCGGGTCCAACTACTGAACGGGTTCGCAACACCAAGCAAACGCCGACCTCGTCAGCAGTGCCGAGCTCCATCCTATGACCATGCGTCATCGATCGCCAGCCACGACCCACGCTTCATGCCCCGGGGTCGGGCCTGCCCGATGACAAACTACTGAAACGCCCGGCCATTCCGCCAATCATTCGCCCGATCAGCGGCAGCCCAGGCGGAACCGCCCGGAGTTCAGCCGCCTCTTTCAGCAAATAAGCGGCCTGGCTCAAATGGACCGGTGGACGTGAACGCGGCCTCTGCCTGCGCTCCGCTCGCCCCGGCCACCGTGCATCATTTGCGCGACGCGTGCCAGCCCGCCGGTTCCGCTGGCCGCGCGGCCGACCAGCGCACCGCCGGCGGCGCCCGCCAGCAGGCGGCGCGCCAGGGAGTGGCTGCGCCCCGCGGTCAGCAGCAGCAGGACACCCGTGCCGAGCACGGCAAGGTGCTCGCCCGGGAAGCCGGGCCGCCGTGCGTCCTTCTGCTTGATTGCCTCGATCCTGGATCCAATGGTCATTTGAAGCTCCTTTCTGCTGTACGAACTTTCTTCATAACCAGCGGTACGGTGCACCTCTGTAGGCGCCGATGACGTGCACCGCGTCGAATCGGGCCCACAGCGGCGGCTTCTCAGGGTTTTCACAGGGAGGAGCCTCCGAAAGGGCGCCGACGCCCGTCACACGTCTGTCATCAGCTATTAAAACAATAGCGTTCAGTCCTTCCCCGAAGATCCTTCCTCGTAAACGCTATATCTAGCCCGACTCTTGCTAAGCAAAATCCTCGACGGATTTCACGTCACCCCATGATCGAGGACTCGAAGCAATGAACCTTATGCGTCTGCGGCAGCCGATGGCTGCATTGGTACTGGGCGGCACAGCAGCATTCTTCGGGGCGATGACATCGGCCCATGCGTTCTCGAACCCGCCCATCCAGATGGCGCAGGGCGTCGAATACATGTGCGGCGGCACGAACAAGGCCGAGGCGGCCTTCATGCAGATGGTCTCGCCGCGCTGGGCAGCCACCATCGAGTTCGGTATCAACGACAGCGCGCAACGCGGCAGTTTCCCCGCGCGCGCGGCGGTCCAGGTGCGTGAGAAGTACACGGGCCGCCCCGTGATGGAGGCGCAGTCGCAGGGGCCCTACATGCTCGCGCGGCTGGACCCGGGCGCCTACGACGTGAACGTGACGCTCGGCGGCCTCACGATGACGCAGACGCTGACGGTGATTGCAGGCGTGCCGGCCCGGGCAGTGTTCATGTGGCCGTCGAACTTCGACATGGCCTCGGTGATGCCGCCGATGCCGCAGGCGCTCGCGCAGACCTCGGCGGCGCGCTGAGCTTCCTCCCTTTCCTTCCCGGCCCGGCCGGGCTTGGACCTTTTCGTTAAGCCTTGCCTAAGCCGTGCGCCGCACAGTGGCGCACGTGGCCTTCCCCGGCCACGCAGACAAGGAAGAAAGGATCCAGACATGACCCACCCGATTTCATCGCATGCGCGGCCTCTCGCGGCCGCCATGCTGTGCGGCGCCGTTCTCCTCGCGGCGCTTTCTTCTTCGGCACACGCGACGGCCAACCCGCCGATCCGCATGACGCACGGCATCGAATACATGAGCGGCGGCATCGGCAGCGACGAGGCCAAGCTGATGGAGACGGTGGCGCCGCGCTGGCCGGCCACCTTCGAATTCGCGATCAAGGACCACAAGGGCGCCGAGTTCGCCTCCGACGTGCGCGTGACCGTGCGCGACAGCCATGGCACGGTACTGCTCGACAACGTGGAGTCGGCCGGTCCGTTCATGGTGGCGCGGCTCGACCCCGGCACCTATGAAGTGGAGGCTCGCTTGCGTGGAAACACGCTCAAGCAGACGCTGCAGGTCAGGCCCGGCGCGCCCGCTCGGGTGGCATTCGTCTGGCCGGCGGGCACCGATATGGCTTCTGCCGGCACGCGCGCGGTGCAGTGACCGGCGAGCGCCGGCCCGGTGGCGGCGCGGCGCAACGGGAGCCTCGCCGCCCGCTTCGACCGCAGCGCACGCTATCCGGCTGCCCGGCGCTATAGAAAAAATAGCGAGGCAGCGGCCGGAGACCGCCTTGAATGCGCGGCATGCGCCTTGCAGATGCCGTGTCCCGGGCCACGCCCGTTCCCATTGCCCCCATGCCGATACGTTCCCTGAGCGTGCTCACCGCGCTCCTGCATGTCTACATTGCGCTGCGGCTGCTGCCCGCGCTGGCCATGCTCACGCCGGCCTGGCCGCTCGCGCTGGCCGCGCTCGCCATCTCGGCCCTGACGATCCCGCTGCCCTTTGTCTCGCGCGGCAGGGAGCGCGGCGCCTCGGCGGGCGAACTGCTCCAGTGGACGGGGCTCATCAGCATGGGCTGGTTCTCCTCGCTGTTCGTGTCGACGCTGCTGCGCGACGCGGGCCTGCTGCTCGCCTGGCTGGCGAGCGTGCTGTTCGGCGCGCCGGTGCCCTGGCATGCCGTGCTGCCATGGAGCGCAATGGCCGTGCTGGTGCTGGCCACGCTGGTGTCGATGGTGGGTTTTCTCAATGCCCGCCGCACCGCGGACGTGAAGCGCGTGGAGGTTCCGATCCGCGGCCTGCCGGCGGCGCTCGAGGGCTTCACGATCGCGCAGCTCAGCGACATCCACGTCGGCCCCACGATCCGCAGCGCCTACATCCAGCGCATCGTCGATGCGGTGAACCGGCTCGGCGCCGATGCCATCGCGATCACCGGCGACCTGGTGGACGGCAGCGTGGCCGAGCTGCGCGAGCACATCGCGCCGCTGGCGGGGCTGCGTGCGAAGCACGGCACTTTCGTGGTCACCGGCAATCACGAGTACTACGCCGGCGCGCACGCATGGATCGACGAGCTGCGCAGGCTGGGCCTGAAGGTGCTGCTCAACGAGCACGTGGTGCTGCAGACGCGCAACGTGCGGGGCGCCCAGAACGACGAAGAGCTGTTCGAGAGCCAGCTGGTGCTGGCGGGCGTGACCGACTACACCGCCGGCCATTTCGATGCCGCGCACGCCAGCGATCCGCACCTGGCGCTGTTCGACGCGCCGCCGCTGGTGCACACGCGGGTGCTGCTCGCGCACCAGCCGCGCAGCGCGACGCTGGCGGCCCAGGCCGGCTACCAGCTGCAGCTGTCGGGCCACACGCACGGCGGCCAGTTCTTTCCGTGGAACCTGTTCGTGCCGATGCAGCAGCCCTTCACCGCCGGCCTGCACCGGCTGCACGACATGTGGGTCTACGTGAGCCGCGGCACCGGCTACTGGGGGCCGCCCAAGCGCTTTGGCGCGCCRTCCGAGATCACGCTGCTGACATTGGTGATGGCGCGCGGCTGACGCACACCCGCGCGCTCAGCCGCGCAGTTCTGCGGCCAGCCGCCGGGCGTTCGAGGTGGCGGCGGCGTGGATCGGCTTCAGCCCTTCGCGCGCGATGCGCACCGCCGCGCCCGAGAGCCGGCTGGCCGTGCCCGCCGCCCGGGCCGTGGCCTGCACGAAGGCGTCGCTGCGCTCCGCGGCCTGCGCCGGCGTGACGCTGCCGGCCATCGACAGAAAGGCCCCGGCACTCAGGAGCCATTGCTGCAGCGCGCGGTTCGCCAGCGAGACGTGGCTGCTGTGCCATTGCCGGACCATGGCGGCCCCGGACTGGCCGGCGGCGGCAATTTTTTCATCGCCCATGAGCTGGAACTCCGCGAGATCGGCCGCGCTGGGCGCGAGCCCCGCCTTGGCCATGCGCCCGGTGCGCATCTGGATCACGGAGCCGGAGGACAGCAGCATCTCCTGGGTCTTGAGAGCCACGTCGACCCACAGCATCAGCGGGTTGGACAGGCGGGCGACAGAAGTGAGGGATGGCATGGGGGCGCGATCTATGAGGACGGACGAGCCCCACTATAGACGCGAGGCGCGGCAATTGCTGCACCGCAACAAAACCGATTCCGCAATTCTGTTGAACAAGTCCTACTTTCCGACATGGCAATAGCCTCGGGCCCAGGCGCGGACTGCAGCGGAAAGTAATTATTTCTTTTCTTTTCTTTCATTATTTGCAGCTAACAACCACATCATGAAAACACACAGGTCCGCGTCCCTCGGGGCCGCCGTGTTCGCAGGCGTCCTGAGCCTGCTGGGCGCACCGGCTCATGCGTTCGAAGACAGCGCGCGCGGCTACTACTTCGAGGGCGGCCATGCGCCGCATGGCGACCAGGGCGGCACCGAGTCGGCCACGGTGGGCGTCACGCTGCCGTGGTCGCCGCGCCAGCCGGTGCATGAAGGGGCGCTCACGTCATACTGGGATCTGTTCGCGAGCCATTGGCATGCGCCGGCCC
>NZ_JBFTPJ010000234.1:0-6795 GCF_056398445.1 Variovorax sp. 01T439_2 | reverse complement strand
CGTGTTCTTCTTCCTGATCCTGGGCTACCTGGGCATCCAGGCGCCCGGCGTCTGGGGCAGCCTGGTCATCGGTTCGTTCGCGCTGGACATCGCGCAGACCATTTCCCAGATCGGCACGCTTTTCTACTTCGGTTTCTTCCTGCTCATGCCCTGGTGGAGCAGCAAGGGCGAGTTCAAGCCCGTGCCTGAGCGCGTGACCTTCGCCGCCCATTGAGAAGCCCAAGAGAGCTCGAGAGAAACACGATGAAGAAAAGCATTTCTGGCTGGCTCGCGGTTGTGGGCCTGGCCTTGGGCCTGACCTTTTCCGCAGCCGCATCGGCCGAGTCCGGCGGCATGGCCTGGGACAAGGCGCCCAACAAGACCACCGACGTCGCCTCGCTGCAGAACGGCGCCAAGCTGTTCGTCAACTACTGCCTGAACTGCCACTCCGCGGCGTTCATGCGCTACAACCGGCTGCAGGACATCGGCATCACCGAGCAGCAGATCAAGGACAACCTCCTGTTCGCGACCGACAAGGTCGGCGAGACCATGAAGGCCAACATCGACGCGCGCCAGGCCAAGGAATGGTTCGGCACGACGCCGCCCGACCTGACCCTGGTGGCCCGCTCGCGCGCCGGCCACGGCGGCACGGGTGCGGACTACCTGTACACCTACCTGCGCACCTACTACCGCGACGACACCAAGGCCACCGGCTGGAACAACCTGCTGTTCCCGAGCGTTGCCATGCCCAACCCGCTGTGGGAGCTGCAGGGCGAACGCCGTCCCGTCTACACCAAGATCTCGCAGCATGGCCACGAGACCGAAGTGTTCAAGGGCTGGGAGCAGGTGACCCCCGGCACCATGACGCCGCTGCAGTTCGACACTGCGGTCGGCGACCTGGTGAGCTACCTGCAATGGATGGCCGAGCCGGCACAGAACACGCGCATCCGCATCGGTGTGTGGGTGCTGCTGTTCCTCGTCATGTCGTTGGTCTTCGTGTGGCGACTGAACGCCTCGTACTGGAAAGACGTCAAGTAGTTCCGTCCACGCCGACCGCGCGCCTGGTGCGTGCGGTCCCACAGAGTGGGTTGCCAACGCGACCCACTCTTTTTGATTTTTAGGAGTCTCTCGCCATGATGGTCTTGTATTCAGGAACGACCTGCCCCTTTTCCCACCGCTGCCGCTTCGTGTTGTTCGAAAAGGGCATGGACTTCGAGATCCGCGACGTCGATCTCTACAACAAGCCTGAAGACATCAGCGTGATGAACCCGTACGGCCAGGTGCCCATCCTGGTCGAGCGCGACCTCATCCTGTATGAGTCGAACATCATCAACGAGTACATCGACGAGCGCTTCCCGCATCCGCAGCTGATGCCCGGCGACCCGGTCGACCGCGCGCGCGTGCGCCTGTTCCTGCTCAACTTCGAGAAGGAGCTGTTCGTGCACGTGGCCGCGCTCGAGAACCGCACCGCCAAGGGCAACGAGAAGGCGCTCGAAAAGGCACGCTCGCACATCCGCGACCGCCTCACGCAGCTGGCCCCCGTGTTCCTCAAGAACAAGTACATGCTGGGCGACAATTTCTCGATGCTCGACGTGGCGATTGCGCCGCTGCTCTGGCGCCTGGACTACTACGGCATCGACCTCAGCAAGAACGCGGCGCCGCTCCTGAAGTACGCCGAGCGCATCTTCTCGCGCCCGGCCTACATCGAAGCACTGACGCCGTCCGAAAAGGTCATGCGAAAGTAAGTAAGCTGCGTGCCTGCTTCCATCGTTTTTCGCCGTCCTTCATGATCAACGCGCTCGAGTCGTCCTCCACCCGCCCGTACCTCATCCGGGCGCTGTACGAATGGTGCACCGACAACGGGTTCACGCCCTATGTCGCGGTGCAGGTCGACGACACCGTCCAGGTGCCGCGCGAGTACGTGAAGAACGGCGAGATCGTGCTGAACATCAGCTTCGACGCGACCAGTTCGCTCAAGCTCGGCAACGATTTCATCGAGTTCAAGGCCCGCTTCGCGGGCAGTGCGCGCGAGATCGTCGTGCCCGTGGGCCGCGTGATCGCGATCTATGCGCGCGAGAACGGGCAGGGCATGGCGTTTCCCGCACCGGTACCTGCCGGCAGCGGCGCCGAGGGCGGCGGGCCGTCCCAGGCGGCCGGCGCGCCTTCTTCGCCCCAGGGGCCTGCGCGCATGCCGCTGCGCGATGCGTCGCGCGGCACCGAAGGCGATGCCGGCAAGATCGTCCACCTGGTGACGGGTGAAGACGCGGACGAAATGGTCGATGCCGGCGATGACGCCGGCTCGCCCACCGACCCCACCGATGAGCCGCCGCGCCCGCCGGCAGGCGGCGGCAGCCGCCCGTCGCTCAAGCGCGTGAAGTAGCGACAGCAGGCAGCCGACGCACACCGCACCGTTAAAATCCCGCAAGTCAATCCGTGCCGCTTTAGCTCAGTTGGTAGAGCACCCGCCTTGTAAGCGGAAGGTCGTCAGTTCGATTCCGACAAGCGGCACCATATCGAACATTCCGGAAAGCCCCCGCGCTGACCGGCAAGAAAGAAGCGGCGACCTGCCCGCTTCTTTCATTCCCGCGGCTGAAGATCAGCAGCGCCCCTTCTTGGCCTGTCCCGGCGGGCAGTGGTATCCGCCACCGCCAGGATGCTCTTCGGCGTGGCGATGATGCGGCTCCGCGCGGCGCCAGTCGCCTTCCATCCACCGCCATCCGCCGTCGGCCTGCACCCAGCGGCCCGGCGCATACGCGTAGTCGGGCCGCGCCGCCTGCCAGTAGCCCGAGCGCCAGACGTAGGCGCGCTCGTTCCACTGCCAGTGCCCGGGCACCCACACCTGGCCGGCCCTCGGCCCCGGCATGGGTTCGTAGCGCGGCGCGGGAGGCGCCACCTGGATCAGGCCGGGCACGTTGATCTGGACCGAAACCTGCGCTGCGGCGGGCAAGGCCGAAGCCACGAGTGCGGCCGCGGCCAGGAGAGTTGAGACTTTCATTGAAACCCTTGGATGTGTGTACAGGCCTGCACAACGCAAGCCGGCGGGAAAGTGTAATCAGCACATTCCCTTGGGGGCGGCGGCCGGCGGCGTAGAACGCGGTCGATGGGCGTTCGTCCGGATGCTAGAGTCCAAGCGCAAGTTGCACGCCGATGCGCAGACTACGCTTCCTTACCCACCGCCACCGCGCACCCTCCACCAACCGGGTGCTCGGCCTGCTGCTGGCCTTCAACGCCGGCGCCGTGAATGCGGGCGGGTTCCTGGTGCTGCACATGTACACCTCGCACATGACGGGCTTCGCATCGCAGTTCGCAGACGGGCTGGTGCTGGGCAACACCAAGCTGCTGCTCAATGCGCTGGGCGCCATCCTCGCCTTCCTGGCGGGTGCGGCGGTCTGCGCCATCCTGGTGAACTGGGGCCGCCAGCACCGGCTGCGCAGCGTCTATGCGGTGCCGCTGCTGCTGGAAGCCGCGCTCATGTTCCCGTTCGGATTGATGGGCGCCATCACGCTGACCTGGCCGACCCCGTTTGCCGTTCCGCTCACGGTGCTGCTGCTGTCCTTCATCATGGGGCTGCAGAACGCCGTCGGCTCCAAGACCTCCGGTGGCAGCGTCCGCACCACCCACATGACGGGCAACATCACCGACGTGGGCATGGAGCTGGGCAAGCTGCTCTACTGGAACCGGCATGCCACGCCGGCCCATGCGATGGTGCGCCACAACCGCCGCCGGATGCAGATGGCGGGCGGGCTTGTCGGCATGTTCGTGCTGGGCGGCATCGTCGGCGCGCTGGGCTTCAACTACATCGGCTTCGTCTGCGTGGTGCCGCTGGCCGCGCTGCTGCTGGCCGTCTCCATCCCGCCGCTGCTGGAAGACGCGCCGCGCTCCAGGCCGCTGCAGAAACTGCTGGCCGCCTTCAGACGGCGCCCACGCTGCCCGTGACCGGCAGCACGATGCCGGTGATGTAGCTGGCGCAGCTCGGCGCGGCCAGGAACACGTAGGCAGGCGAGAGCTCTTCCGGCTGCGCCGGCCGTTGCAGGTCGGTGTTCTTGCCGAAATCCTTGATCTTCCCGGGCGGGCTGTCGGCGGGATTCAAAGGCGTCCACACCGGCCCGGGCGCCACCGCATTCACGCGGATACCCTTGGGCAGCAAGTTGCTGGCCAGCGACTTGGTGAACGCGTGGATCGCGCCCTTGGTGGTCGAATAGTCGAGCAGGTGCGCGCTGCCCTCCAGGCCTGTGACCGAGCCTGTATTGATGATCGAGGCGCCCTGGCCCAGGTGCGGAACCGCGGCGCGCGCCATCTGGAAATAGCCGAAGACGTTGGTCCGGAGCGTGAGTTCGAAGCGCTCGTCGGTGATGTCCTCGATGGACGCCGCATGCAGCTGGAAGGCCGCGTTGTTCACCAGGATGTCGAGCTTGCCGAAGGCCTCGAGCGTCTGGTCGACCGCGTCGCGGCAGAACGCCGGATCGCAGACGTCGCCCTTGACGAGGATGCAGCGTGCGCCTTCCGCCTCCACGTGGCGCCGGGTTTCCTCGGCGTCCTCGTCTTCGTCGAGGTAGGCGATGGCGACGTCGGCGCCTTCACGGGCATAGAGCAGCGCCACGGCGCGCCCGATGCCGGAATCGCCGCCGGTCACCAGGGCCGCCATGCCTTCGAGCTTGCCGCTGCCCTTGTAGTCCGGTGCCTCGAAGCGCGGGCGCAGCGCCATCTCGGCCTCGAGCCCGGGCTTGCTCAGGTGCTGCGCCGGCAGGGGATTGACCGGCTGCAAGCGCGGCCCGGCCTGCGCGGGCTGGCTGGACTTCTTGGCGGCGGGCTTGGCGGCGCTGTCCTTTGCGTCCTGCGTGCGCTGGACGGTCCGCTGCTTGGCGGCGGTGTGCGCGCTTGCGCCGGACCGGGTGGATTTTGCGGGGGATGCGGTGGTCGATTTCATGTGCGTGGGCTCCTGCATGTGAAAGACAACCGTAGAACGCCGCCGCGCGGCCCGCGTAGGAATCCGTCCCGAATGCACGCCCACCGAAGCTGACCCGTGGATTTCCGAGCCGAGCTGTGGCGAGCTAGATCTCAGCGCCTTCGACAAGGAAGCGCACCCGGCGCACACCCTGCCATTCGTCGGCATCGAGCCTGAAGGCGAGCTTCACGCGCGCGGGCAGCGGCTCGGTGTGGCCGAACCAGATGCCGTCGACCGGCTGCCCCTGGTGCCGCAGCTTGAGCGCCAGGTGCTTCTCGCCCACGAGGCGCTGCGACACCACTTCGACTTCCTCGCTGAAGGTGGGCGGCGCAAAGCCCTGGCCCCAGACTTCGCGGTGCAGCGTGTCGACCAGGTCGATGCGCATGTACTCGCGCGCGATCGGGCCATCCGTTTCGATCTGGCGCGTGAGCGCGGAGGCGGCCAGCCATTCATGTGCGACCTCGGCCAGCGCGCGCTCGAACACCTCGAACTTCTCGCGCGCCACGGTGCAGCCGGCGGCCATGGCATGGCCGCCGAAGCGCAGCAGCACGCCCGGATGGCGCTTGGCCACAAGGTCGAGCGCATCGCGCAGATGGAAGCCCGGGATCGACCGGCCCGAGCCCTTGAGCTCGTGCTCCTTGCCGGGCGCGCCGCTGGCGGCAAAGACGAAGGTCGGGCGGTGGAAGCGGTCCTTGATGCGCGAGGCCACGATGCCGACCACGCCTTCGTGGAAGTCGGCATCGAACACGCTGATGGCTGCGGGCGGCGCCTCGCTGCCGTCGGCGGTGGCGCCGAACAGTGATTCGGCCAGCAGCAGCGCCTGGTCGCGCATGCCGCCCTCGATGTCGCGCCGCTCGCGGTTGATGCCGTCGAGCATGCGCGCGAGTTCGTCGGCGCGGCTGGCATCGTCGGTSAGCAGGCATTCGATGCCCAGCGTCATGTCGGCGAGCCGGCCGGCCGCGTTGATGCGCGGGCCGAGCGCAAAGCCGAAGTCGAAGGTGGTGGCCACCGCGGCGTTGCGTCCCGCGGCCTTGAACAGCGCCGCGATGCCCGCGGGCAGCGCGCCGGCGCGGATGCGCCGCAGGCCCTGCGCCACCAGGCGGCGGTTGTTGGCGTCGAGCTTCACCACGTCGGCCACGGTGCCGAGCGCGACCAGCGGGAGCAGCACGTCGAGCTTGGGCTGCGCGGCCGCGCTGAAGACGCCGCGCGCGCGCAGCTCGGAGCGCAGCGCCAGCAGCACGTAGAACATCACGCCGACACCGGCGATGCTCTTGCTCTCGAAGCTGCAGCCGGGCTGGTTGGGATTCACCAGCACGTCGGCGGCCGGCAGCTCGGGGCCGGGCAGGTGGTGGTCGGTCACCAGCACCTGCAGGCCGCGCGCCTTGGCGGCGGCCACACCCTCGACGCTGGCGATGCCGTTGTCGACGGTGATCAGCATGTCGGCGCCACTGTCGGCCACGCGCTCGGCAATCGGCGGCGTGAGGCCGTAGCCGTCGACCACGCGGTCGGGCACCAGGTAGCTCACGTTCTTCGCGCCGAGCAGGCGCAGGCCCCGCACCGCAACGGCGCAGGCGGTGGCGCCGTCGCAGTCGTAGTCGGCCACGATGCACAGGCGCTTGTCCTGCGCCATCGCGTCGGCCAGCAGCACCGCGGCCTCGCGCGTGCCGTGCAGCGTGTCGGGCGGCAGCAGGCGCGCCAGGCCGTCGTCGAGCTCGTCCTTGGCCAGCACGCCGCRCGCGGCGAACAGGCGGGCCAGCAGCGGATGCACGCCGGCCTGCTCGAGCGCCCAGACCGTGCGGGGCGGAATTTCGCGGGCAATGATCTTCACAGGGCCTCCAGCACGCTGGCGGCGCGCGGCCGGTCGAACAGGC
>NZ_JBFTPJ010000233.1:0-6796 GCF_056398445.1 Variovorax sp. 01T439_2 | reverse complement strand
GATCTCCATCACCTTGCGCGAGGACTCGGGGTCGAGCGATGCAATGGGTTCGTCGGCCAGCACCACCTTGGCGCCCTGCACCAGCGTGCGCGCAATGGCCGCGCGCTGCTGCTGGCCCCCCGACAGCGTGGAAGCGCGTTGCGCATGGCAGTCGGCAATGCCCACGCGCCCCAACGCTTCCAGCGCCAGCGCGCGCTCCTGCGCCGTGAACATGCGCAGCCAGCTGCGCCACCACGGCATGCGGTGCAGCGAGCCGACGAGCACGTTCACCAGCACCGGCAGCCGCGCCACCAGGTTGAACTGCTGAAACACGAAGCCGACCTGCGAGCGCACCTTGCGGATGTCGCGGTGGATGCGGCCGCCCTTCTGCACGCAGCAGCCGTCGATCTCGATCAGCGAATCGGTGCCGCCATCGGCGGCCACGAGGCCCGCCACATGCCGCAGCAAGGTGGACTTGCCGGAGCCCGAGGCGCCGATCAACGCCACCATCTCGCCGCGGTTCACGGCCAGGTTGACGTCGCGCAGCGCATGCCGGCCGTTGGCGAAGTTCTTGTTCAGTTGGTGGATGCGCAGGACACCGGTCATCTTGGATTCCAAAGTCGTCTAGACAAGTGAAGTCTCGCGAGGCGTCGTGACATGCGCGCGACAGCTGCGCGACATTGCGGCGACAGCCACGGCAACGCCCCCGAAGACGCCCTCAGATCACGCGCCGGCCCTGGCGCCACACGCCGCGTACCACCGGGTGCCTGGCACCGTCGGCCATCTGGGTGATGCGCACCTGCACCAGGTCGGCGCGCAGCCCCGGCTCCAGGCTGCCACGGTCGTCCAGGCCGGCCGCGCGCGCGGGTGCGCGGCTCACCATCGCCACCGCTTCGGGCAGCGTGCAGATGCCCTCGTCCACCAGCCGCATCACGGCGCTCATGAGGCTGCCGGGCACGTAGTCGGAAGAAAGGATGTCGAGCAGGCCCTGGCGCGCCAGCTCGGCCGCGGCCACGTTGCCCGAGTGCGAGCCGCCCCGCACCACGTTCGGCCCGCCCATGATGTTGGCGAGGCCGCGTTCGCGCGCCGCTCGCGCGGCCGCCAGCGTGGTCGGGAATTCCGACATGCTGGCGCCCTCCGCATGCGCCTGCTCCACATGCGCCACGGTGGTGTCGTCATGGCTCGCGAGCGCAATGCCGTGCACGCGGCAATGCTCGACGAAGTGCTGGCGGTGCGGCTCGGCATAGCGCGTCTGCAGCAGCACGGCCTCGGACACGCGGCGGTCGAACTTGTCATCGCTCCAGCCCTTCTTGCCAGTGTAGTAGACGCGCGCCACCTCGATGTTCTCCCACTGGCGCTGGCCCGGCGTGTGGTCCATGAGCGAGATCATCGACAGGCGCGGGTGCTTGCGGAACGGCTCGAACAGCTCGATGGTGTTGGGCGCCGGCAGCTCGCAGCGCACGTGCAGGTGGTGGTCGGCGCGCAGCAGGTCGCTCTCGATGCAGCCGTCGAGCACGCCGAGCAGCGTGTCCCAGGTGCCGCCGCGCAGGCTCTCGGGGTCGGCCTCGCCCACGCCCAGGGCGTCGAACACCGTGGTGATGCCGGCGGCGGCCACCTCGGCGTCGTGCGCGAGCAGCGCGGGCATCTCGGCCCACTGCACCTTGGGGCGYGGCATCAGGTGCCGCTCCAGGTTGTCGGTGTGCACCTCGACCAGGCCCGGGAACAGGTAGTCGCCCTCGAGGTCGAAGGTGCCCGCCGCGGTCGCGCCGCTGTCCAGCGCCTCGATGCACCCGCCGGCCACCGAGAGCGCGCCCAGCACCACCTCGCCGGCCAGCACCATGCGCGCGTTGGAAAAGACGATGGGTGCTGCGCTCATGGCCGGGTGCTCCTGAAGTCGCCCACGTTGACGCGGCGGGTGGCCACGGCCGCGCCCACCTCGGCGTCGTGGAAGATGCCGACGATGGCCGCGCCGCGTGCCGTGGCTTCGCGGATCAGTTCGATCACGGTGGCCGTGTTGGCGGCATCCAGCGATGCGGTGGGCTCGTCCAGCAGCAAGAGCGGCTTGGGCTTGATCATGTTGCGCGCGATGTTGATGCGCTGCTGCTCGCCGCCCGAGAAGGTGGCCGGCGGCAGGTGCCACAGGCGCTCGGGAATGCGCAGCCGCGCGAGCCAGCGGCGCGCCTCGGCGCGCGCGGCCTCGATGCCCGCTGGGTCGTCGCCCGCATCCTCGGCCAGCGGCTCGGCCACCACGTCGAGCGCGGGCACGCGCGGGATCACGCGCAGGAACTGGCTCACATAGCCGATGGTGTCGCGCCGCAGGCGCACCAGCTCGCGCGGCGCCACCTCGGTCAGGTCCACCGGGCCGGCCGGCGCCTGCACCGTGATGCGGCCCGCGCTCGCGCGGTAGTTGGCATAGATGAGCTTGAGCAGCGTGCTCTTGCCCAGGCCCGAAGCGCCGTCGAGCACCACGCATTCGCCCGCGCTCACGCGGAGGTCGACCGCGTCGAACACCGGCAGCTCCAGCTGGTTCTGTTGGTGCAGCGTGAAGCGCTTGGCCACGCCCTGAAGAAGAAGCAAGGGGGTCGTCATGGTTGGAGCACCGAGGAAACGAGGAGTTGGGTGTAGGCGTGCTGCGGGTCGTCCAGCACCTGGTCGGTGAGGCCGGTCTCGACCACGCGGCCCTGCTGCATCACGACCATGCGGTGCGCGAGCAGTCGCGCCACCGCCAGGTCGTGCGTGACCACGATGGCCGCGAGCTGCATCTGCCGCGTGAGCTGGCGCAGCAGGTCGAGCAGGCGGGCCTGCACCGACACGTCCAGGCCCGAGGTCGGCTCGTCCATGAACACCAGCCGCGGCTGCGTGACCAGGTTGCGTGCGATCTGCAGGCGCTGGCGCATGCCGCCCGAGAAGGTGCGCGGCGTGTCGTCGATGCGCGCCGGATCGATCTCCACGCGCTGCAGCCAGTCGGCCGCGGTGGCGCGCACGCGGCCGTAGTGCCGCTCGCCCAGCCCCATGAGCCGCTCGCCCACGTTGGCGCCGGCCGAGACATCCATGCGCAGGCCGTCGGCCGCGTTCTGGTGCACGAAGCCCCAGTCGGTGCGCGAGAGCAGCCGCTGCTGGGCCTCGGTCATCGCGAACACGTCCTGCAGGCCGCCGCCGCGCACGTGGAACTGCACGCTGCCGGCGTCGGGGCGGCTGCGCGCGGCAATGGCGTCGAGCAGGGTCGACTTGCCCGAGCCCGATTCGCCGACCACCGCCAGCACCTCGCCGGGCCAGAGGTCGAAGGAGGCGTCGTGCAGCGCCACGCGGTCGCCGTAGCGCTTGCCGACGCCGCGCACGCGCAGCAGCGGCAATGAGGAAGCTGGCACGGCGCTCATGCGAGGGCTCCGTCCACCGTGGCCGAATCGGTCGCCGGATCGGGCGATGTGGCAATCGCCGACTGCTGCCGCGACTGGCAGTAGTCGGAGTCGGAGCACACGTGCATGCGTGCGCCCTGGTCGTCGGTGATCACTTCGTCGAGGAAGCTGTCGGTCGCGCCGCACAGTGCGCAGGGCGTGTCCCAGCGCTGGATCTCGAAGGGGTGGTCCTCGAAGCTCAGGCTTTCGACCGGCGTGTAGGGCGGCACCGCATAGATGCGCTTCTCGCGGCCGGCCCCGAAGAGTTGCAGCGCAGGGTTCATGTGCATCTTGGGGTTGTCGAACTTGGGGATCGGCGACGGCGACATCACGTAGCGGCCGTTCACCAGCACCGGATAGTCGTAGGTGGTGGCGATGTGGCCGTAGCGCGCGATGTCTTCGTAGAGCTTCACGTGCATCAGGCCGTACTCGGCCAGCGCATGCAGCGTGCGCGTGGTGGTCTCGCGCGGCTCCAGCCGCTGCATCGGCTCGGGCACCGGCACCTGGTAGACCAGCACCTGCCCTTCCGACAGCGCCGCCTCGGGGATGCGGTGGCGCGTCTGGATCAGCGTGGCCTGGGCCGTGCGCGTGGTGGTGTCCACGCCCGTGGTGCGCTCGAAGAAGCGGCGGATGTTGACGGCGTTGACGGTGTCGTCGGAGCCCTGGTCGATCACCTTGAGCACATCGCGCGGGCCGATCACCGCGGCCGTCACCTGGATGCCGCCGGTGCCCCAGCCGTAGGGCAGCGGCATCTCGCGCGAGCCGAAGGGCACCTGGTAGCCCGGAATGGCCACGGCCTTGAGGATGGCGCGGCGGATCATGCGCTTGGTGCGCTCGTCGAGGTAGGCGAAGTTGTATTCGGTGGTGGTCGTCATTCGTGGTCTCCCGCGCCGGCGGCGGCGCGCATCTTCCGCACGAGCTCGAGCTCGGACTGGAAGTCGACGTAGTGCGGCAGCTTCAGGTGCTGCACGAAACCCGAGGCTTCGAGGCTGTCGCTGTGCGAGAGCACGAACTCCTGCATCTGCGCGGGCGCCTCCACGGGCTCGCCGAGCTCGTCGGCGCGCAGCGCGCGGTCGACCAGGCTCATCGCCATGGCCTTGCGCTCGCAGTGGCCGAAGGCCAGGCCGTAGCCGCGCGTGAACTGCGGCGGCTCGCTCTTGCTGCCCGCGAACTGGTTGACCATTTCGCATTCGGTGATCTCCAGGTCGCCGATGGAGATGGTGAAGTCGAGCTCCTCGGGCGCAAGCTCGAGCTCCACGCTGCCGAAGCGGATCTCGCCCACGAAGGGGTGGCTGTGCGAGTAGCCGCGCTGCGTGGAATAGGCCATGGCCAGCAGGAAGCCCTCGTCGCCGCGCGCGAGGTTCTGCAGCCGCGTGGCCCGGTCGGCCGGAAAGCGCAGCGGCGCGCGCGTGAGGTCGACCGGTGCGGGGTCGCCGGGCGGCACCGGGCGGGTTTCGATCAGCCCCTCCTGGTTCAGCAGATCGACCACGCGCGGCGTGGCCGCGGCGGGCGGCTCGGCCGCATCGGCCGCGGGCGCCGGCGCGGCCTGCTGCCGTCCCTCGGCCAGCAGCGTGAAGTCGAGCAGGCGCTGCGTGTAGTCGTGCGTCGCACCCAGCACCTGGCCGCCGGGCAGGTCCTTGAAAGTGGCGGAGATGCGGCGGTCCAGCGCCATGCGCGAGGTGTGGAGCGCCACGCTGTGGCCGAGCCGCGGCAGCGTCGCGCGGTAGGCGCGCAGCAAAAAGATGGCCTCCACCATGTCGCCCGAGGCCTGCTTGATGGCGAGCGCGGCCAGTTCGGGGTCGTAGACCGAGCCCTCGGTCATCACGCGGTCGACCGCGAGCTTGAGCTGCTCGCGGATCTGGCGCACCGACAGCTCCGGCGTGCCGGTGTCGCCGCGGCGCTGGTCGGCCAGCAGCCGGTAGCTGGCGAGGATGGCGGCTTCCCCGCCCTTGACGGCAACGTACATCTCAAGCCTCCAGTTCGATGCGGGTGGTGCGCGGCAGACCGACGATGCGTTGCGGCGCGGCCAGGAACACATCCACGCCGCGCGGAAACAGCGCGTGGTTCGCGGACCATTGGGTGGTGAAGGCCGGTGCCAGGCCTTCCACGGCGATGGCGCTGCGGTCCTGGATGCCGGGGCCGCGCAGCGTCCAGCGCGGTGCGTTTCCTTCGGCCGGTGCAGACACGTCCATCACGTTGGCCACGTCGATCACGCAGGTGGCCGACTGGTCCGGATAGGCGTCGCTGCCCTGCGCGAAGGCATCGAGCGGCGGGCATGCATCGCCTTCACCGATCCACGCGAACTGCGCCTGCGCGGGCGCGTCGACCAGCACGCAACCGGTATGAAAGCGCAGCCATGCGGCCGCGTCGCTGCCCGCGAGCGATGGCGATAGCCAGAGGCGGCAGTCCGGGTCGAGCAGCGCCAGCAGCAGCGCGGCCGAGGCGCCGTGCCCCTGCGACGGCACCTGCGCATCGTGCGACAGCTCGACGACGTGGCCCGGATGCGCGAGCGCCTGCAGCGCCGAGCGGAACACCGCCTGGCTGCCGAGCGCGGCATCGGTGAATCCCGCGCCCAGGGTGGAAAGCATGTTGGCGTTCATTCGGAATCGTCCTCGTCCATGTCGGCGCCGCCGGCTTCGCGCGCCACCGTGAAGAACTCGACCTTGCTGCCCTGGGCGCGTGCATGGCGCTGTGCGCGCAGCGCCGCGAGATGCGCACGCACCGGCGCCAGCAGCCGCGCATCGAGCGCGGCCTGCTGCGCCGGGTCCTGCAGCAGCGCGTCGGCCACGGCCGCGAGCTGCGCATGGCGATGCGAACGGCCGAGCACATAGGCCACGCCCACCGCGGCGCCCGGCTGCGGCGCGGTGCCGCCCAGGCGCAGCGCGCAGCGCGTGACCGTCACCTCGCCCAGGTTGAAGCGCTCGCCGGTGCCGCCGGCGCGGCCCTGCACCATCACCAGGCCGGTCTCGGGTGCGCGCAGCCACTGGGGCGGGGTCTCGGCGTGCTGCGCGAGCGCCGGTTCGAGCAGCGAGACGGGCGCGCGCGCCAGCATCGCGAGCCACTGCGCGCGGCGCAGCGGGCGGGCCGCGGGTTCTGTGTCAAAGGCATGAAACATGAGAGTGATACGCTTGAAGTTGTATAGACAAATTCGGCAACTGACGCGAGCTTAGAGAGCGCGCAAGTAGGTTTAATGACAAGCACGACGACGACCCCTGCCTCCGCGCTGGCTCCGCGCTCCTCCTCCACCAACACCGAACGCACCGCACGCGACAGCTTCTGGATCCGCATTGCGGCCGACCTGGCCGAGGCCATTGCGCGCGGCGTGTATTCGCCGGGCCAGCGCCTGCCCTCCGAGTGCGGCCGACCAGGCCGAGGCCATTGCGCGCGGCGTGTATTCGCCGGGCCAGCGCCTGCCCTCCGAG